>CAYWRB010000273.1:2338-4496 GCA_964460025.1 uncultured Hungatella sp. | reverse complement strand
GATGGCACGAATATCAAGCACTATTTACTTCGAGATTAATGCAACGCAGTACTAGTTGTTGCCATCTTTACCGTCTAACTATTTACAGATATAGTAGGCGTCTATACCTGCCAATACGGAAAGAATAAAGGATTCCAGCAAGATGTACACCTCCTTTCTGCTGCCGGTATAGGGGCGGCAACACAAATATTTTATCATACTCTAAATTATTTCCATTATTTCTATTGAAAAAAGCCATATAAAAAGGCACTTTTTCCAGTGTCTTCAAGAATTTTAGACTTGAAAGCCTTTTTTAAATATGTTATAGATTCAAATTTACTTTATAGAGCTGATGAGGAATAAATTGACCTTTACAAAGTTATGTGTTTTTACTATAATAAAATTAACTTGACAAGAAAAGTGGTAAAGGAGGTAATAGAATATGACCGAAAAAGAGCTAATCACTTTTACTATTGACACATATATGAACCTGCAGCGCATAAAAAAAGAAAACGGGAATCAGGAAAATAAGGAGCTGGATTATCAGTTAAAGGGAGTTGTGGCAAAACTGGCATCCATGGGGATTAATGTGGAAGATTTGACCATGTAAAACAGAAATCATGTAAAACGGGAATCATGTAAATAGAATGGCTGGGATTACACCGGGGCCGTATGCTTTCCAAAGGGGAGGCATACGGCTCTTCTGATATTTGAGATTACGCTCCGCGCTCTGGCATACGGCCGAAATTTGGATTGACAGGAAAGGGAACCGGTAATATTATTGTATGTATACTTACAAAACGAGAGGGAGATTAGGGGAAATGCCGCTGGTAAGTATTATTATTCCGGTTTACAATGCACAGAAGACCATTGGCAGAGGTATTGACAGTGTCCTGAATCAGACGTACAGGGATTATGAATTGATTTTATTGGATGACGGAAGCACGGACGGTTCAGGACAGATTTGCGATGACTATGCAAAGAGGGATAAGCGTATCCGCGTGCTGCACAAGGAGAATACGGGGGTGTCCGATACCCGCAACCAGGGGATTGCCATGGCACAGGGAGAATATCTGCAGTTTCTGGACAGTGATGACTGGTTGACGCCGGATTCTACGGAACTGCTGGTGCGCACGGTCGCGGCTCACCCCTGCGATATGGTGATTGCAGATTTTTACCGGGTGGTAGGGGAACGGGTATCCCAGAAGGGGAATATTGAAAAAGAGGGCATGATTGACCGGGCAGGATATGCGGTCAATATGATGCAGAAACCGGCGGATTTTTATTACGGAGTCTTGTGGAATAAATTTTACAAACGCTCCGTCATAGAGACCTATGGCATACGGATGGATACTTCCGTCAGCTGGTGTGAGGATTTCCTATTTAATCTGGAATATGTCCGGCACATTGACAGCGTCTATGCATTGAAGGCGCCTGTGTATTACTATGTAAAGACCAAGGGTTCCCTGGTGACCCAGAGCTTCAGCATGAAGAAGGCGATTCAGATGAAACTCACGGTTTTTGCCCGTTACAGTGCATTTTATAAAGATGTTTTCGGTGATGAGGAGTACGAAAAAAGAAAGGGGAAGATATACCGTTTTCTTCTGGACGTAGCTGACGACGGAACCATATTGTCCTTGAACGGAAATTATAAGCTGGGGGATGAGAGAGGCCGTATAAGCGAAGGTGTGCGGCAGGGAACAGGTCCCTTCTTTGATCGGTACAGGGAGAGGCTGCTGTGGGAGAAGATGTTTGATGCCGTGGCAGTAAGGAACCATCTGACGGCGGTTGACGTGAAGCTTTTGTATTTCTTAAGCCAGCCCTGCAAAGGATGTACGGAAAAGGAAATCGCAGATATTTTAAATATTTCCGGAAGGTCGTTATCTGCCGCGGTTCAAAGGCTTCTGGCTCTGAATCTGATTTCCCGGCCGGAAAAGCCAAAAAGAGTGTTTGCGGCGGAGCAAAGGGACAGGGAAAAGCAGCAGGAAGAGAAAAAGAAAGGGGTTATGAAGGAATATATGGTAGCCCGGGAGGCGGAGGACATTCTGTCTCAGGTAATGTTTTTAGAGCAGATTCTGTATGGAGGCTTTTCCGGAGAAGAGATCGAGCTGCATGAAAAGCTGGAGGAGAAGCGGAGGAAAAATATAAAAGAGGCGCTGAGAACGTAAAAGGCAGAGAG
>CAYWRB010000273.1:0-2238 GCA_964460025.1 uncultured Hungatella sp. | reverse complement strand
AGGAGAAGCGGAGGAAAAATATAAAAGAGGCGCTGAGAACGTAAAAGGCAGAGAGCAGCCTCGTCAGGAGCCGGCAGCACAAGACCAAAAAGGCCGGATGAGGCCGGCACATGCATGACATGGAAAAGGGGTTTGAGGAGGGAAAGGCGTGGCCGTTGAAAATCTGGGACTTGAGGTTCGTATTCTGTCGAATCTGATTTACAATAAGGCGAATCAGATGACGATGGAAACGGAGAATCTGACAATCCATCAGTGCTGGATTTTACAGCATTTGATGGATTGTGCAGGCAGGGAAATTTATCAGAAGGATATCGAGCAGCTGTTCTCCATTCGGCGTTCCACCGCCAACCAGATGCTTAAGACAATGGAGGCCAGAGGCCTTATCCGGCGGACGGTTTCGGAGGAGGATGCCCGCAGGAATGTGCTGACAGTGACGGAGGAAGGAATCAAAGCCTGTGAACATCTGCTGAAAAACCTGTATCAGCTGATGCTGAAGCTTCACGGGGATATACCGAGAGACGAGCTGGAGCAGTTTCAGGCAACCCTCAGGAAGCTGTGGAAAAATATAGAGTCATGACCGGCAACCTGGACGTTTTCCCCTTAAAGCCTGTGTAGCACAGCCCCACAAAGGAGACAATGAATAAACCTATTTGTCCAGGGTTCGAGTTCCTGAAGGCGCAGGTAAAGTACTGGTTTTGATGATGCAGAAGCATTGGGGCCGGTGCTTTTTTTCTGCCTGTGGATCATGAAAAGGATTTACATTCTTTCATTAATCTTTTATAATAACCCGTGAGGGAGAACAAGACAGCATGGAAAAAGAAAAATTTTTGTATGAAAGTGTATATGAAGATTTGAAAAAGAAGATTTCCCAGGGAAATCTGAAGCCGGACGAACGGCTGAAGCCGGAAAACGAATTGGTGGAGGAATATCAGGTCAGTGCCATAACCATAAAAAAGGCTTTAAGTATGCTGGCGGATGAAGGGGTTATCAAAAGGATTCGTGGAAAAGGCAGTTTTGTGACAGATGTCCCGGCAGAGCCGGAGCCTGTTTTGGAGACGGGGGCGGACGGGAAAGAAATAAAAGGAATCATCGGTGTTATTTTCGAACACATCAGTTCCAGCTTCGGGCTGGAAATGATGTATGCACTGGACCGGCAGGCTCAGAACGCAGGCTATCATCTGTTTCCCTGTTTTTCCTATGGGGAGAGGGAAATGGAGACAGAGCAGATACGGTATCTGCGCAGCATGGGAGTCAAAGGGCTTTTGGTGATGCCGGTTCACGGGAGGCACTATAATACGGAGATTCTGAAGCTTGTAATCGATGAATTTCCCACGGTCCTGATAGATAAGGCCATGGAGGGCGTTCCCTTAGATTCCGTGCGCAGTGCCGGAGAACAGGGGACAAAGCAGCTGGTAGACTATCTGTATAAAAAAGGGAAACAAAAGATTGCTTTGGTCACCGTAGATGAACATGATACGTCGTCTCTGATTGAACGGAAGAGAGGCTTTTATCAGGGAATGGAGGAGCACGGGCTTCCGTTACAGGAAGAGTGTATTATGCCCTACATGAATTATCAGGATTCCTTTGTGGTGTACGGCGATATCTACAGGAAATTGCTGCGCAAATACTTTCGGGAACATGGGAAACAGCTGGATGGCATCGTATGTTCGGAGTACGGCGTGGCTATGCAGGTAAATCTGATTCTGGAAGAAGAGAATTTAAAGGAGTCCATAGAGGTATGCTGCATTGATGAGAATTATATCGGCCCGGACCAGTATCAGATGACCCATATAAAACAGGACGAGGAGAAAATCGCAGAGTGCGCGATGGAGGTATTATTAAGGAAGATACAGGGAGAAACCATGGAGCAGAAGGATTACCTGATTCCAGGTATATTTGTCTCCGGAAAATAATATACTATAAGTAAAAGGAGTCGGTTGCAGCAACCGGCTCTTTTTTGAGATAAAAAACAACAAAATATACAATGAACAGGCGGAGATAAGCCGGAAAAGAAAAAAGCATTGTTAAAGTTAGACAAAAGTTAAAAGTTTATCAAAAAAAATCTATAAAAATTATAATAATATATTTACAAAATATAATTAATATGATAATATACTAAATGTAACATGAAAGACGTAAAAAATAAAATTAGCAGCAGACAAAAAAGAGGACGATGAAGGAGGATTATGATGAGAAAGAGAAGATTATCAGCACTGGTTTCCGCGTTATGCCTGACGG
>CAYWRB010000272.1:0-4507 GCA_964460025.1 uncultured Hungatella sp. | reverse complement strand
ATACTGACAAGCCGTAATTGATCGCCGGTTTCTGGCCGGCCTCAAAATTCTTCCGTGACAATACCAGCTGACCATCGGTAATGGAAATGATATTGGTTGATATGTAGTCCGTGATGGTGCCTCCCTTGGTTTCCACGATAGGAAGGATTGTAATAGACCCTCCGTCCTTGTGCTGACAGCCCTTCTCCAACATACGGGAATGGGTATAGAAGATATCCGGCGGATAGGCATCCCGGCCTGGAACTTTCCCGGCCAGAAGGCTGATTTCACGATGGCAGTCCGCATGGGTCTTCAGATCATCGATAACGACCAGAACATCTCTTCCCTGGCGCATATAATTTTCCGCAATCGACAGAGCCGCATAGGGAGTGAAGAAGGAAATAGGCGGCGCATCATCATGGAAGGTGGCCAAAATCAGAGTATACTCCATGGCTCCTTTGCGCATCAGATCATTGTACAGCTCTTTGATCAGCTTTTTAGGCTTATCGATTGCCGCATAGATACAGATCACATTTCGGTTTTTCTGATTCACAATGGTATCCAGAGCAATCTGCGTCTTCCCCGTTTTCTTATCTCCGATAATCAGCTGTCTCTGCCCAAAGCCAATGGGATAGATCAGATCGATTCCTGCGATTCCTGTATACAAGGGGCGGTTAACTGTCCCTCTCTCCATGATAGGGATGGGATCCGTCTCGATCGGAATCGGACGCAGCTGTTCAAATTTTTCTCCCAGAATCAGATCTGTTCCAAAAATGTTGATCATATGGCCCATACACAGCGGACTGTACATGGCGCAGAAATCAAAACCGGTAGATACCACTTCATCTCCCACGTAGATAGGTCCGTTCTGCTGCAGAATCGCCACAATCACATAATTTTTGCCAATTCCCGTGACATACCCGACCGAATAGTCCGCTATTGTCACACGCTCATAGAAACCTACGGATTCCAGTCCTGAAACCTCCAAAATATAATCCTTGACCTTTCTCACATGACCGATCTCATACATGTTGGAAAGGCTTTTCATATTCTTCAATTTTGCATTAACCAGGTTTTCAATATATGTGCTCATTTCTTACTCCTTAATCGATAAATGCTGAAGTCAAAGGATTGATTCTGATAAATAATCTTCAATCCCTCTGAAATATTGCCGTCATATTGGTGAACCATGTCCTCTCCCCATCCGGAGCAGTCCATCTGCCTGTCCCCGGTCCTGATATACATGGAAGGATCCTGTTCCGTCCGTATTTCCCGAAGATAGGTTCTGAAACTCAGGGAATCGAATTCTTCATCTTCTCCCAGAGTTCCAAGGAAATCCTCCAGCATCTCAGCCTCTCTTCCAGTGAGGGCTTCCTTAAGAGTCTCCACCTGAAGCTGTGGTGATACGGTACACAGCTCATATGCCGTATCCACCCCCAGAAAATCCAGCAGCCTGCAGGCAGTGTCATAGTCTTGTCGATTCCCGGTATAAGCATGAAGGCTTCGGATATTCCGGGCAATCTCCTTTTGATCCACACCTTTCATCATGTCGCTTACCAGCTTATGATTGTCAAAAAAGGTATTGTCGATATACCTGGCCGTAGGGATAAATAATTCTCTGGCTATAGGCCTTGGGGCATAAAAAGGAGATGTCTTTAAGGACAGCACTACCCCCTCCAGAGAGGATATCTCATGCTGCAGGTCCTCCTTCTTCTGCTCCATCTGACGAATCTCTTCCAGCTTTCTGTCCACAGTCTCCGTACAGCCCTCGATCTCCCTGGTCACATGTTTTTTGACCTGCCTGTTTGTAATCATGACAATCTGATAGATCACAAAACCCATAAACAGGTTGAGAACTATCATCGCAGCCAGAACCGCTCCAAATATAATCTGCATCTGCCGCTACGCCTCCTGTCTGTTATTCTCTCCTGTCATCCCGTGCCAGGATACCATTCTGGCACAGTTCATCACCCTGCCGTATAGGGATGGAAAAATAGCAGGAGGAATATAAACGCAAACATCAATATAAGCAGTACGGTAAGCACTACGGCCACCACCATGACTCCCTGGATGATATCACTTTTGGTTTCCGGGTTTCTGCCGATCGCCTCCACTGCCCGGCTTCCCAAGATTCCAAGTCCAATCCCGATTCCCAGAAAAGCCAGACCGATCATCCAGCCGATGGATGACATTGTAGACATTAATATATTTTCCATTGGTATTTTCTCCCCCTCTGATTATTGTTTCACTGCCTCGGCAGTCTGAACGGGTCTGTCAGCCTTTTCAACCTCTGGTCCCGTCTGCCCGCCCTCTACATCCGCCTTCTGTCCTGGAGATAATTGGCTTCCTCCCGCACTTTGGCTCCCCGCTTTTCGATCTAAAGGCGCCTGGCTTTCTCCTGTACTCTGGTTGGAAGATGATGCACTGCTTCCTGTTTCCTCCTTCTGGTTCGAAGATAGATGGCTTCCTTCTGTACTCTGGTTCGAAGATGATACACTGCTTCCTGCTTCCGACTTCCGATTCGAAGATGGATGGCTTCCTTCTGTACTCTGGTTCGAAGATACGCCACTTCCGGCTTCCAGCTTCTGATTCGAAGACGAATGAGTTTCTTCGGCAGTCTGACCAGCAGATGAATTGTTTCCTCCGGAGGCCTGACCGGAAGATGCGTTGCTTCCTGCTTCTTCCTTCTGATTCGACGAGGAGACGCTTTCGGTGTTGGACTTCTGATCCGTGGACTGCTGACTTCCTCCCGAAGTCTGGTCTGAAGATGCATTGCTTTCCGCTGCACTCTGACCGGAAGACAGACTGTTTACTTAACTTCTGCTCTCCTTTAAATCTTCCTCCAGTTCGTTTATCAGCCCTTCCATCTCGCTGATTCCGGCCAGGCGTCCCTTCTCATATACCTGCTCTGTCATAGCCTTCATTCTCTGTTCTGTTTCTTTAAAACGAATTCCGGATAATTCTCCCTCTCCGCCTTCATGATAATAAACACCCATTCCGGCATATGGATTCCTCACTACCTGATGGCCGATCTCTTCCCATCCTTCTTCATAATGAGCCGCCACCAGAATCGTGACATACTGATTCTCATCTTCCTCTTCCAACTCCGGATCTGAGGAAATAAACTGTGTAGTTTTAATGTTGCTGATGGTGGCGCCTCTGCTGCTACGCATCTCCTGAAGGCGCTCATACTCAGGGTGCTCTTCTGGCTTTAGGGATTCGAACTTGCTGTCATCCGGCAGAAGAATATCCCCTGTGAGATTCTCTCCCTCCTTATGTCCAATGATATAGACATTCACTTCATCGGGAATTCTCATGTCATTTTCGTCAATCTTAACCTCCAACATGATGTTCTGCATATTAATGCTGGTGACACGAACCCATGTATCCATGGGCTGTGTATGAACCGATGTGTAATCCGCCATACTGAACTTTCCCGTTCCGTCATAGTACCCAAAAATCACATTGTATGTCGTATCCGGCTCCAGATCCGTAAACCGTACACAGTTATCTGTCTGATTGGCTGACATTTTGGATATCTCCACCAGACCTGCCTCCGCCTGGCTCAGCAGCTCATCAATATTGACTCTCCCACTGCTTCTTCCGATGTTTTGTTCATCCTCTTCCCACAGCCATACTTCTCCCACAGCATAATAATTGAAAGGGTCATACATACTCAATTCCACATCGGCTGCCCTGGATGTGGCATCCGCCTTGCGGATGCTGAAGGATGCCAGCATCTGCATGATATCCTCCTGCAGTCCGCCTCCTGCTCCTCCGGCCGCCCCGGAGCCTCCGGTCCCGCCGGTTCCTCCCTGACCTCCGGTTCCGCCGGTTCCTCCGTCGCCGCCCTGGCCTCCGTCGCCGCCCTGGCCTCCGGTCCCGCCGTTGCCGCCGCTGCCGCCGGTTCCCCCGGTTCCGCCGCTTCCTCCGGTTCCGCCACGGCCGCCACTTCCTCCGGAGCCGCCGCTTCCTCCGGAACCGCCACTTCCTCCGCGGCCGCCACTTCCTCCGGAGCCGCCGCTTCCTCCCAGTCCGCCGCTTCCTCCGTTGCCACCGCGGATGGTGTAGCTGTAAATTTCGCCTCCTACATTTAGCTTATCTACATCATTTAAATCTATGGTATAACCGCCTAATTCCATATTTCCGTCTTCCAGAGACCAACGGAAATCACCATTTTGAAGAACCGCCCCTTTCAGCAGCTTCACGCTGGTGGTTCCGTTGACCACTCTGGCATTTCCGGACGGATCCACAATCACATACAGATAACCGTCCATGCTGAAAAGTCCGTCCTCCGTAGACAGATTCCTTCCGGTAATCACGTATTTATTGTCATCCAGTTTAATAAATCTGGTGGTTTCCAACTCCTCGACGGTATAATGTCTTCCCGTAGTGATAACGCTTCCATCCTGATTGAACAGGTATTTCCCTCCGAATAGCTCCAGAGAGTTGCCCCCGGGAAGGCAGGCCACCGTACTGGTTCCCAGGTTGGTAACCGTGCCGTTCTCCTCCAGCAGATAGCCCATAT
>CAYWRB010000271.1:0-4508 GCA_964460025.1 uncultured Hungatella sp. | reverse complement strand
AGAGGAGGCAGAAACAGATACAAAAGAGCCGGCTTCACTGCCCCCGCCAGTACCTGTGTTCCTTTCCATAATTTCTGTTCAAAAGACATCTGGTCAGCTTTCAAAGGTTAAAACCCCCGCAAAGCCTGTCACCTCGAAAATCTCCAGAATACATGGTTTTACATGGGTCAAAACCATGGAGCCTCCGGTTTTATTGATCTTCTTCTGTGCGGAGACAAAGGCTCTCAACCCTACGGAAGATATGTACGTAGTCTCATCCATATCCACGATCAGTTCTGTCTCCCCTGCTGCCAGCACTTCCTTTAACCTGGCATCCAGTTTCGGAGCCGTCACCCCGTCAATCTTTTTCTCTGTCTTTATCTCTGTCATCATTTTTCTCTCTTTCTCTTTCATTTTCCATCTCAGGCCGTTCAAAATAGTAACGAAACGCCTCTATAACCCGTTCCTGTTCTTCTTTCTCCTCTATGGTGAGAAACCTTACCTCATCCCCTTCTCCCTCCGAAAGCTCCATAATATGGATATCGCCTTCCTGGGTCTCCAGGGCAATGTATTCTTTTTCTCCCTCCAAGAAAACCCCCGCCACCGTATACTCCGTCTGCATTCCGTTCTCCAAAGTGACTGCCACCGTCACCGGAGTGTCCGGAAATTCCAAGGTTTCCTCTTCTTCCTCATCCCATTCCTCCGCAGCCCCTTCATCCCGGCTGCTTCCGAATATCTCTTCCTCCAAAGCCTCCGTGTCATAGGAAAATTTCATTCATATCTCCCTTCCCGCCCCATGTCTGCCAAGCTGAAAATCTGCCGCCCTGACAATCTAACTTCCAATCTTCCACTCTATCACACGGCACGGAACCTTTTCCTGATGACCGTCACATTCCGTCCGTTCTCATAACAGTGGCTGGCATCATCCATAAACTGCTTCACCATATATACTCCCAGACCGCCTATGGGGCGCTCCTCCATAGGCAGAGTCAGATCCGGATCCTTCCTGGCAAACGGATTATATGGAACTCCCTCGTCCTCAAACCGGATCACAATTTCTTTTTGTTCCTCTCCTGTTTCCCTGACATCCCACTCCATCCATACCGTCCCCTCCCCCTCTTTATAGGCATAGGAGGCAATATTGGTAAAAATCTCCTCGACAGATATATCTATATGGCGCCGGTCATCTTCCCCACAGCCGGCTGCCTTTAAAACCCGTCCTGTCAGGGACATTACCTTGGGTAAATGCTCCATGGAGGCCGGTATGTTGGCTGACTGCATAGCACACCCTCCTTGCTTTTCGCTTCATAATATCGTGACTTTTCCCTTCTTACAACCCATTTCGCATCAACTGATTCTTTTTCGCATGAATTGTATTTCAATAAATGTATAAGTTTGATATAATCAGGAAAGAGGTTTTATAATCATTGAATTTTTACTTTTACAGGAGTATTGATGAATCTGGCATTAGTAGACGATTTAGGATATGATTTAGAATATCTGCAGAAACTGCTTTCAGAATATTTTTCTTTTGTCCATGAAGCATCACAATTTTCTCTTTATCTAAGCGGAGAAGAATTTCTCTCCGCTTTCTGTCCGGGGAAATTCGATGCCGTATTTTTAGATAATCTCATGAATGGAATCAATGGGATGGAAACCGCACGCCGTCTTCGCAGTGTTGACCCGTCCATCCCTGTTATTTTTATTACTACGGAAGAGAGTTACGCCTTGGAAGGCTACACGGTGCAAGCCATGGATTACATCTTAAAGCCTGTGTCAAGGGACCGGATTGCCTCTGTCATGAACCGTCTCATAGGACAGAAAAAATCCCGGCGTGTCATAGAGATCAAAGAAAACCGTATGACCCGCTATCTGAATCTGGACGATGTCCTGTACGTACGTTCCGCCGGTCATTTTCTGGAGATTCAGACCACTGCCGGCACCTTAAGACCTTACATGACCCTGGAATCATTTCTGTCCCTTTTACAACAGCTGGGAGAATACGGAGAATCCTCTCTGGGACTTCGGTTTCAAAACTGCTGCCGCGGCTATGTAGTGTGTCTGGATCATGTGCGTTCCTTCAACACCTCGGATTTTTTAATGTCCGACGGAAGCGCTGTCCCTGTAAGCCGTCCCAAATACCGGGAGATGAAGGCCGCCTATGCCAATTATCTGTTCTCCAAGACCAGAAATATCGTTGATTAACAGGAGGTTTCTATGTTTACCCCTTCGGCCGTACTTTCCTCTTTCAGCTATATAATAGAGCTTCTTCCCTTTCATCTTCTGGCCTACTATCCTTTCCGCGGGCAATTTCGCTTTCCTTTATGGCTTGTCCTTTTTATCAATGCCTTTAACATGTCCCTTCAGTTTCTGCTGTACTGTTTCCTGTACGGCACAGGAGGCAATATCCGCTCCTGGGACGGCCTTGTTGTGGCTGTCTACATGACAACCTATTTATCCTGCGTAAAGGCTGAGATTCCTAAGCTTCTTTTTATCTATACCCTGGTCACGGATTACATTGTCATCGTCAGAGGCATTGCCATCTTCTTGGGAATCCGCTTTTTTACGGAACCGGGAGAAACCTATCAGCTTCTCGGAGCCCCGACCGACACCATGCTTCGCATGATTCCCTTTGTAATAACCGGCCCTTTTATGCTCAGTTTTTTAAATATCACAAAAGAACGGGTTCTCCGCAGCCATGCTCCTGAACTTTGGCGCACAATCTGGCTGATCCCTGCCCTCAATTCTCTCATTGTGCTTATTTTTACATGGGATCTGAATATCGTAACCGTATCCGGAATGGCCTTTCTTCTGACAAGGATCAGCCTCCTTATTATGGTTTTCATTGTCTATTATATTCTTGTCTCATCCTTAGAATCCTTAAGGCTTCAGGGCGAGGCAGAAGAACGGGCCAGAAATCAGGAACAGATTCTGGACATGCAGCGTGCCCGGTATTCCATGCTCCAAAAACAGATTGAAGAGACACGTCAGGCCCGCCACGACTTAAAACAGCATCTCAATGTAATCAGAGGCTGCCTGGAAAACGGCGATCAGGAGAAGCTTAAGGATTATATTGCCAAATACAGTGAGAAATTGACCTCCCTGACGCCCAAAACATATTGTGCCAATTATGCCATAGATGCCATAATCTGTCATTATGGAGCACTTGCCCATGAGCACAATATCCGCTTTGATACTCATATCCAGCTTCCCTCACAGCTTTGGATCGGGGAGCCTGACATCTGCATCCTTTTTGGCAATCTCTTGGAAAATGCCGTAGATGCCTGTATAAAAGAGTCCCCGGAATCTCCCTTTATCTGCGTCCATGCCCGGGCAGCCGGCGAACGTGCCATCTCCATTACCGTGGACAATTCCTGCAAAACCCCGCCTGTGGTGAAGGACGGCTTCTTTTTGTCCTCCAGGCATTCCGGCAAGGGCACCGGCACTGCCTCTGTCCGCAATATTGCCGCCCAGTACAATGGTATGGCTGATTTCAAGTATAAGTCCGGGGTATTTTATGCGTCTGTCTTTTTAAATCCTGAAGCGTAATTACCGTTTCCTTTCTTCACTTACCAAGTCCGATTCCTTTGCGCCCAGTAATTCCCGATAAATGTCGTAATCGCTCTCTTTAAAAACATTGAATATCACCTTCATCTGGCTGTTTGTCCGTGCCCTATATTCTTCCACTGTTTTGACTGCAATCTCCGCCGCCTTATCATTGGGAAAATGAAATTCGCCTGTGGATATGCAGCAAAAAGCGATGCTTCTCACCCCGTTTCTCTCCGCCAGTTCCAAACAGGAACGATAGCAGGACGCCAGCTGTTCTTTATCTCCTTTCGTAAGCCATCCTCGAATGATTGGCCCAACTGTATGCAGAACATATTTGCAGGGCAGATTGTATGCCGGTGTAATCTTGGCCCTGCCGGTTTCTTCTTCATGCCCCTGTTCTTTCATGAACTCAGCGCAGGCAGCCCGAAGCTGGATCCCTGAAAAAGTATGAATCGCATTGTCAATACAGCCATGACAGGGACAGAAACAGCCAAGCATCTGACTGTTTGCCGCATTGACAATGGCGTCGCAGCGAAGGGTAGTAATATCTCCTTTCCAGAGATAGATCCCTTTCCGTACCGGACTTAAACTGGCAAGATCCGTGATTCCTTTAGTTTCGGTTTCTTCTCTTAAATAAGCATCCTGCACTTCCAAAAATTTTGAAGTTACAGGCTTCGGCATCCGGATATTAAACAGTGAGCGGAGAAGATTTTTTTGCTCCCTCTCGTCTTTTGGAATTTCCGTATCTGCATATTCCGGATGTTCTTGAAGCATCTCTCTGATTAAATAAAGTCTTCTTTCTTCCTGTGTCATTTCTACCCCTCCCCAACGCGCAGTCTTTCCATTTCTTCTATTGAGTACCTTATCTTCTACCGACAATCTGCACCACTGTTTTACACATTTTTCCTTCTTTTTTATCATGAATTTTTGCTTACAGAAGACTTCTATAGCCATTATGTAAGACTTCTGTAGAAATAACG
>CAYWRB010000270.1:0-4519 GCA_964460025.1 uncultured Hungatella sp. | reverse complement strand
CTGGTTCAGCATCCGTTTCACATGTTACTGTTCACTGGCAATGTCATTTATTTACGTTTACTATCCGAGATAACGCAGCCAGGAAATATTGACAGGAATCCATATGATTGTTAAAATAGGAAATACATAGGAAGAAAATAATTTCATTTCCTATATGGTTTCGAAGCTTCTGCAGCGCGCACAGGGGGAATAGAAATGTATCAATGTCATCTTTGTTTTTATTTAATCGGATATCCGAACAAAACATTTGAAATAATAAGTATGATATTTGATGAATTAATTAAAGAAGAAAGCATTTTACCCATGATTTTCTGGAAAGCACTACGCCGGATCAGACTATGATAAAAAAGGCAGATGTGATTCTGACTGACCTTCAGGGTATGGATGCTCCGAATGTCCTGAAGGCATTGTTTGAACATAAACGTGATGAAGCCGAATCTATTATACTGGCCTCCAGGGAACAGACCTCTCTTCTTACGGACAGCCTTCCTTATATTAAGGATATCTGGATCATGCCCATGCCGGAAGAAGAAGTTCGTTTCCGTTTTTTGCGTTGGCAGCAGAACTGCAGGATAAGCAAGGATTACTGGCAGACAAGCCAATATCTTGAAGCCACCATCAACAGCATCCCCAATCTTATCTGGTACAAAGATAAAAACGGTATTCATGAAAAAGTCAATGACAGTTTTTGCAAGACAGTCAATAAACCTAAGGACATTGTGGAAGGAAAAGGCCATGCTTTCATTTGGGATGTAGAGCATGATGATCCTGCCTGTATCGAATCCGAGCTTGAAGTTATGCGAAAAAAGGAGACCTGTGTTTCTGAAGAAATCGTTCAGACCGGAGAAGGCACCAAGCTTTTAACTACCTACAAATCCCCGCTGTACGATCTTGACGGCAGTGTTATGGGCACCGTAGGCGTAGCCATCGATGTGACTCAGGAGCGTGCCTATGAACAGGAGATCATCCAAAAGAATCAAACTCTGGAAATGATTTTTACCACCATGGACGGCGGCGTCATGTGCCATACCCTGGACGGTTCTTCCATTCTCAGCATAAACAGAGCGGCACTAAAAATCCTGGGATATGATTCCGAAGAGGAGCTTATGAATGATGGCTTCGATATGATCGCCAGGTCTGTGGTGGAAGAAGACCGCGGACGCCTGCGTGAATGTATCGAGTCGCTGAAAAAGGCCGGTGACAGCGCCAGCATTGAATATCGCGTCCGACATAAAAACGGCGAGGAACTTCATGTAATGGGCAATATTAAACTTGTCCAGGAAAACGGTGTTCTTTTCTATCAGCGTTTTCTCTTAGACTGCACGGAACAGAAACTTAAAGAGAAAAAAGAACGGGCGGAAAATGAGAGCCATCAAAGAGAATTATTCCATGCATTGAGTATTGACTATGATCTTGCCTATTTCTTTGAACTTGAAACAGGAAAAGGCTTTCCTCTGCGTCCTGATGAAAATGAAAACCACACGTTTCATTCCATCTTCACGGAAGACATTCCGTTTAATGAAAGCATGGAGCTTTACATACGAAAATTTGTCTATGGGGATGATCAGAACATGCTGCGGGAAGCATCATCCCGGGAGACCCTTTTCCGAGAATTGTCCGAGAATAAGATTTATTATGTGAATTATCGTGCCCTTATCAATCATGAGATCAAATACTATCAGATGAAGGTGGTTCGTGCAGGCACCTGGAAAACCCGCCGTGGTATTGTGCTGGGGTTCCGCAGCGTAGATGAAGAGATCCGTAAGGAGATCGAAAAGAGAACTCTGCTGCAGGACGCACTGCTTCAGGCAGAACGGGCCAACAAAGCCAAAAGTGTATTTCTCTCCAATATGTCCCATGATATCCGCACGCCGATGAATGCCATCGTAGGCTTTACCTCTCTGGCTTTGACTCATATCGACCGGAAGGAGCTGGTAGAAGAATATCTTAAAAAGATCACCACCTCAGGCAATCATCTTCTCAGTCTGATCAATGATATTTTGGACATGAGCCGCATTGAAAGCGGAAAAATTCACCTGGATGAGGAATTGTGTCTCCTGCCCGATATTTTACACGGACTTCACAGCATTGTCCAGGCTGATATCCACGCCAAACAGCTGGAGTTGTTTATGGATGTGGTCGATGTACTGGATGAGGAAATCTTCTGTGACAGGCTGAGGCTGAATCAGGTTCTTTTGAATCTCCTCAGCAACTCCATCAAATATACTCCCGCAGGCGGTACCGTTACCCTGCGGATTACGGAAAAGAAGGGATATTCCGCCGACTATGCCAATTATGAGTTCCATATTACAGATACCGGTATCGGCATGAGCAAAGAATTCGTGTCCCACATTTTTGAACCTTTTGAGAGGGAACGGAATTCTACCATCAGCGGAATCCAGGGAACCGGCTTGGGAATGGCTATCACCAAAAACATTGTAGATATGATGAACGGTTCCATTGAAGTAAAAAGCGAAAAAGATGTGGGAACCGAATTTATCGTATCCTTCCCCTTCCGCCTTCATACGGAATCCAAGGAAACCCAGATCATTCCGGAATTGAAAGACTGCAGGGCCTTGATCGTAGATGATGACTTTAACACCTGCGACAGCGTATCCTATATGCTTCAGCAGATCGGAATGCATGCGGAGTGGACTTTATCCGGAAAAGAGGCGGTTCTCCGTTCCCGTCAGGCCATCACACGGAACAACAATTACCATGTCTACATCATTGACTGGCTGATCCCTGACATGAACGGCGTAGAGGTTGCACGAAGAATCCGCAAGGAAGCAGGCGAGGATGTGCCTATTATCATCCTGACAGCCTATGACTGGTCCGACATCGAAGATGAAGCCAAAGAGGCAGGTGTGACAGGTTTCTGCAGTAAGCCCTTGTTTTTATCAGAACTTAGAAACTGTCTTTACTCTATCGTAAATACGGAAGAAAACAAGGATTCCGGTATCGACCTGAAAAAGGAGATTCTCCATACAGGCCGTATCCTGCTGGCAGAGGATAATGAACTGAATCAGGAGATCGCTGTGGCGATCTTAAATGAAGCAGGATTTACTACGGAAATCGCAGACAATGGCCAGATAGCTGTTGATATGCTGAAAAAATCCGCCCCCGGATATTATCGTCTGGTACTGATGGATATTCAGATGCCTGTGATGGGCGGTTATGAAGCCACCAGGCTCATACGCAATCTGGAGAATCAAGAATTGGCTTCTATTCCGATTCTGGCTATGACTGCCAATGCTTTTGAAGAAGATAAACAGGAAGCCCTGCGGTGCGGCATGAACGGACATATTGCCAAACCCATTGATATTGATAAACTGTTTGAGACTTTAAATCAGGTTTTGGCATAATGCCTGGTGAAAATCATAAAGGAAAGGAATCTGCAAAGCGACGTTTATTATGCGCCACGTTTACTATGCGCCCAGTGTTCCAAAGGCCGCAGAACGTCGCTGCGGTTTCCTAAATGTCCTAACGGATTTATGCTGAGGTTCCAGCAGAGATACGCTGTAGATACCCTCTCCTTGGTCAGCCTTATAAGCCTGTTCTCTTATTTTGAGAGCCATGGCAGTGGTTATTTCAATATCTGAATCATAGTAGTATAGGCAAGCACTGGTATGGCTTACAACGTCTAAAATCAATAAACGGGCATCTTCATTTTCAAATGTGATTTGATTTAAATTATTTTTTGTGATCATCATAAGACATATCCTCCTTGTATAGAATGCATATACGAACGTTTGTTCTTATCAATATAATACCATTATACGAACATTTGTTCGAAATGTCAATAGGAGAATTATGGAACTATAATGCCATTTTTTAGCCATTATAAATAAAAAATGCCTGAAAATAAGCATTTTCAAGCACTTTTCTAATGGAGCTGACGGGATTTGAACCCGTGTCCAAAAACCAATTCCCTGTTCTTCTACTATCATAGTCAGTCCTTTTTCATTCCCTCTGCCGCCCGAAGACTAACATCCTGACGGTTTCAGTAGCTTCATCATACGCCCGCATGCTCAAAGCTTTGCACACGTCGTTTCTCACATAATCGACGCCAGGTTCTTAACGTGTGAGTGCGCTAAGGCTGACGGCTGCAATTAAGCAGCGTATGCTAAATTATCTTCAGCGTTTAATTTTAATTTTGCCATTTAACCCATCGCATGGGGATAGCTTCACCAGCTGCATGATCCCTGTCGAAACCAGTACAGCCCCCTGTTAAAACTTCTGAGGCTGGATACAGGTTAGCATATTTTCATCAAAATGTCAACTGGCAATTCATCTTGGGCTGCCTAACACTTTGGCTGCCTAACAATTCCTCTTCGGCTGCCCGGTGTATTAAAAAATCGGATTCATATTTCCTGCTTATTCTTTCACCATATCGATATCTATCAGATTTACACCGATAACATTAAGCAAAGCTTTTAAAGAAAGATACTCTTCGTTTAGAATACCATAGGTTTCTTTTGCATCTTCCTTTTTAGCCGCTATCATATAACGCTGAACC
>CAYWRB010000269.1:0-4521 GCA_964460025.1 uncultured Hungatella sp. | reverse complement strand
CTTTAAAGAAAAGAGTCTCCGGAAATTTAACAAAAATTTCAGTTTTTATAAAATGCCTTAAATGCCAGATATGTATTCCACACATCCAGTTTGGAAGCCAGCTCAAAAGGAGAATGCATGGACAGAATCGGTACGCCCAAATCAACCACATCCATGTTCATGGACGCCACAAACTTGGCAATGGTCCCGCCTCCTCCTGCGTCTACCGCTCCCAATTCTCCGATCTGCCAATACACACCCTCCTTATCCATCATGGCAATCACCTTTGCCATCAGTTCCGCACTGGCATCGCTGGAACCGGACTTGCCTCTTGCCCCCGTATATTTGGTCAACACGCACCCCTTGTTTAAATAGCTGGAGTTGCGGGGATCATACACGGAAGAAAATGTTGGATCAAAAGCAGCGTTTACGTCTGAGGACAGACAGATCGAATTACGGAACACTTCTTTGGGATCTGCCCCTTCCAGCTCTGCCAAACAGGTAATATAGTCCCCCACGTAATTTGAATTCAGCCCTGTATTGCCCTCGGATCCGATCTCCTCCTTATCCGTAAGGACAGTCACTGTGGTATAGACGGGATCCTTTGTATCAATCTCAGCCATCAACGCCGTATAGGCACAGACTCTGTCATCCTGTCCGTAGGAACCTACCATACTGCAGTCCAAACCTACATCACACGCCTTCTGGGATGGCACAAACTCGATCTCGGCCCGCATGAAATCCCCCTCCGTGATGCCATACCGTTCATTTAACAGCTTAAGAGCCATCAGCTTTACCGGTTCCTTCAGCTTTTCGTCATCCACATAGGGAACGGATCCAATGACAATATTCAGCTCTTCCCCCTTGATTCCGTCCTTCAGTTTCCTCTCATTCTGCTCCGCAGACAGATGGGGTAAAAGGTCTGTCACGCAGAATACCGGATCGCCGGGATTTTCCCCCAGATTAAGTTCCACTGTCTCTCCGTTTTTCTTAACAATGATCCCGTGCATGGCAAGAGGAATGACAGCCCACTGATACTTGCGGATTCCGCCGTAATAATGGGTCTTAAAGAAGGCAATCTCATCCTTTTCATACATAGGGTTCGGTTTCAGATCCAGCCTTGGAGAGTCAATGTGAGCTCCGTTCATGCGTACCCCCGCCTTCACCGGCTGGCTGCCAAAGGTGGTAGCTATGATCGCTTTTCCTCGATTGACATAGTATACCTTTTCTCCTGGCCGGTATCTTTTATGTGTTTCAAACGCCGTATATCCTGCCTCATCCAGTATCTTAACAGCCATCTTTACACATTCTCTCTCTGTCTTACCCTGATTTAAGAAATTCTTGTATCCTTCGCAGAACTCTGCCGCCTGCTTCACCTGCTCCGGCTTTTCTTTCCCAATGTGGGGAAACTCCCAAGTCAGCTGTTTTTCCAATTCTTTTCCTGTCATCTCTGTCTCTCCTTATCTTCTCTCCCGTATCTTTAAAAACCTAATTCTTTACTGTCAAGCATAAGCGTAAAAGGCCCGTCATTGACCAGATGGACTTCCATCTCCGCCCCGAAAATCCCGGATTCTACTTTCCGGACGTAGTTTTGGCATCGCTTAATCACATGCTCGTACAGTCTGTTGGCGTGCTCCGGATTTCCTGCCTTGACAAAACTTGGCCGGTTTCCCTTTTTGCAGTCAGCATACAAGGTAAATTGGCTGATCACCAGAATCTGGCCTCCTACGTCTGCCAGCGACAGGTTGGTCTTGCCGTTTTCATCCTTAAAAATCCGCAGTTTGCATATTTTATCCACCATTCGGTCTGCCGTCTCTATGGTATCACCATCTTCTGCTCCCAGCAATATCAAAAATCCGGTACCGATCTCCCCCACGGTCTTTCCTTCCACATCCACATGAGCCTTAGCCACCCTCTGCAGAACTACTTTCATCTGATGTCCTCCCTCCTCACTTAAACTCCCGGAAACACGCCCCTTGGCGGCAGCTTCCAGGCCGGTGGTTCCTCCTCACCGGAGAATCAGCAGCAGATACTCTGCCAATCCCTGTGTGGATTCCTTTTCGTATAAAACCTCCCTTGCCATTACCGGATGGTCCGTTATGATGTCATCCACACCCAATCCGTTGAGCCGCTCCATCTCCGCCCTGGTGTTTACTGTCCAGGCATGTACCGCCTTTCCCGCCTCATGAGCGGCATCTACCATCCTTCCGGTCACAAAGCTGGAACGGATGCTGATCACATCCACAAATTCATCGGAATAGTAATCCCCATAGGCCGCCGATATCACACACCCTGTCTTGATATCCGGATCCATGGTTTTCAGTTTTTTCAGATAATTCCGATTTGTGGAGGTGATAATGCACTGGTCCTGCATCTCATATTCCTGTATGAGCCCCAGCACTTTATCCGGCAGATAGCTGTCATTCCCCATATTCTTGATCTCAATGTTTAAATCAATTTTCCCTTTTGCATACTCCATCACCTGCTCCAGCGTAGGAATCCGCTCACCGGCAAACTCCGGCGAGAACCAGCTTCCCACTTCAATCTCCTCCAGCTCCTCCAGAGTCAGATCCGAGATTCTCTTGCTGATTCCTGCCTGCCGTTTTAATGTTCCGTCATGAAACAGGACCACCACTCCGTCGGCAGTCTCCTGCACATCAATCTCCGCCCGGTCAGCCATCTGCTCTACGGCCGCCTCCATAGCCGCCATGGTGTTCTCAGGCGCCACATAGGATCCTCCCCGGTGTGCCGTGATCCCGGTCTGGACCGTAACGGATTTGGTAATGGAATTTCCGTTATACAGTGTTTCAAACAGGCACAGGCCTCCTATAAAGCCTAAGCATGTCAAAAGAACCAATACCCCTTTTCTGTTGAACAAAGGTCCCCTGGTATAAAAGAAATCCCACCCCTGTCCCGGATGCATCCGAAGACTTCTGTATTGATAATATTCTACGGTTACCAAGGCCATATGGACCATCAGTGCCATACTCCCGGCCACAAATAAAAAGATCCATTCCACATGATCTGCAATCCGCAAAAGGAGAGCCAGTTTCATATCCTGCCTGGCTAAAAACGCAACGCCTACGGCAATCATAACCATACATCCCAGATAAATCAGAATAAATCCCGCCGCAATTGCCACCTGATATCCCAGCTGGCGCATCAGCGTGGGAAGCATCCTGCCTTTTAACAGCAACAGGCTTTTGTTCTGGCTGTCCCTGTAAGATTTCTGCTCAATCATACAGCCATGGAATACGAAAACGGAAGGTATCACAAGGGCTATAAAAACTGCCAGTACCAAAATAAGCCCTGCACCGACCTGTGGGGATGTCCTAAGTTCTTTCATAACAAAATTCAGCGGTTTTACATGAGCCAGCATCCGATACAGATAGTACAAATTCACCAGAAAATAATTTGCTATCCCTATAATAAACAAGCGAAAATTTCCGCGTTTCACTTCATCCGCCAACTTTTTAGCCGCTCCTAAAAATATCTCCCCAAACGGAAGACAAAGGGAATAGGCGGCCCCCGAATAAACCGTAATCAGGCCGCCTATCTCCATCAATATCAGTATAAGGCCTATGACCGCCAGCCCCACAAGCACCACAAGACTCCACGGCTTCAGCAAAAAATACACCGCATTTCCAAGGGTTAAATAACTATACCCAGACATTTTCAGAGAAAACTTTAATCCCATGTTCACCAGCTGGTAAAAAATGGTTCCGGTAACAGCCCGATATACCAGCTCAAACAATATCAAATTTTTGAAATTTAATGCCATGATCTGATAGGTTTCTTTGATCAAGGTTTTCTCCATCCTGTGTGCATCCCCTTCGCGGTTACCTTTGTTCCTCCTGGTTCCAGGCAGAAATTGCCTCATTCAGAGAGTACATCTTCGCATCCAGAACATCTACCACATCCGCACATGCCTTTAAGTCCTGTTGAAGATAATCCGGTGCGTTTCCCTGTGATTTATAATAAATCTTATGTTCCAAAGTAGCCCAAAAATCCATGGCCACCGTCCGAATCTGGATCTCCACCTTGGTTTCCTGTGGTCCGTCCGACAGATACACCGGAATCGCCACTACCATGTGATAGCTTTTATATCCGTTGGGTTTCGGATTCTTGATGTAGTCTTTTACCTGGAGAACCGTCACATCACTCTGATTGGCAATCATATCCGCAATCTGATAAATGTCCGGTATAAAAGAACAGATGATGCGGATTCCTGCTACATCATTGATCTTCTCCGCCACATTCTCCACGGTCGCTTCCATATTGTGAAGCTTTAACTTCTTTACAATGCTCTCCGCTGTCTTTAACCGAGTCTTTATGTGTTCAATGGGATTATACTTATATATCTGAATAAATTCATTATTCAATATCTCTATCTTTACACTTATCTCCTTTAACGCGGAATTATATAAAAACATCAGAGACTTCCACTGGTCAATTTGATCTTTCGTTTTGGGGATATTAGGCATACTTATCCCTCCTTGTACTGCTCCTGTAATCTGATCTATAATTTTATATTCTTCAGAA
>CAYWRB010000268.1:0-4536 GCA_964460025.1 uncultured Hungatella sp. | reverse complement strand
ATTGCAGATATGCTTACAAGAATCCGTAATGCAAATACTGCGAAACATGATACAGTAGATGTACCTTCATCTAAAATGAAATTAGCAATTGCTGATATTCTGGTAAAAGAAGGATATATTAAGAAATATGATTTAGTTGAAGATGGCGCATTCAAGACCATCCGTATCACTTTAAAATACGGCGCAGACAAGAATGAGAGAATTATTACCGGCCTTAAGAGGATTTCCAAACCAGGTCTGCGTGTATATGCAAACAAAGAAGATCTGCCGAAAGTACTAGGCGGCTTAGGAACCGCTATTATTTCTACAAACCAGGGCGTTATTACCGATAAGGAAGCACGTCAGTTAGGTGTAGGCGGAGAAGTATTAGCTTTTATTTGGTAGTATTCTAAAATCTGAAAACAGAGAAGACGCAACAAAGTCTTTTCCGAAAATTTAAGGAGGTAAACGGCATGTCACGTATAGGAAGAATGCCTATCGCGATTCCGGCAGGCGTAACTGTCACAATCGCAGAAAATAATAAAGTGACTGTAAAAGGACCGAAGGGAACTCTGGAAAGAGTATTACCGGAGGAGATGACCATCAAAGAAGAGGATGGACATATTATCGTAACCAGACCCAACGATTTAAAGAAGATGAAATCTTTGCATGGTCTGACAAGAACATTAATCAACAACATGATCGTAGGCGTAACCAATGGCTACGAGAAGGTTCTGGAAATAAACGGTGTTGGTTACAGAGCCGCCAAGCAGGGCAAGAAGCTGGTTCTGAACCTGGGATACTCTCATCCGGTAGAGATGACTGACCCGGAAGGTATTGAGTCCGTACTTGAGGGGCAGAATAAGATTACCGTGAAGGGCATCGACAAAGAAAAAGTTGGCCAATACGCTGCTGAAATCAGAGACAAGAGAAGACCTGAGCCGTACAAGGGCAAGGGTATCAAATATGCTGATGAAGTGATCAGACGTAAAGTTGGTAAGACTGGTAAGAAATAATTAAGGAGAGTGTAAAAATGGTTAGTAAGAAGTCAAGAAGCGAAGTTCGCGAAAAAAAGCACCGCAGATTACGCAATCATCTTTCCGGTACGGCCGAGAGACCGCGTCTGGCTGTGTTTAGAAGCAATAATCATATGTATGCTCAAATTATTGACGATACAGTTGGCAATACTTTAGCTGCAGCTTCAACAGTAGAAAAATCTGCAAGAGCTGAACTGGAACATACCAACGACGTTGATGCGGCCGCATATGTTGGTACACTGATTGCAAAGAGAGCCCTGGAGAAGGGGATTGAAACTGTTATCTTTGATAGAGGCGGATTCATATATCAAGGTAAGATTCAGGCACTGGCAGAGGCAGCCCGCGAGGCTGGTCTGAAATTCTAGTAGAGAGGAGAATACAGCATGAAGCGTACAATCATTGACGCAAGTCAGTTGGAATTAAATGACAGAGTAGTTGCTATCAAGCGTGTGTCTAAGACTGTAAAAGGTGGACGTACCATGAGATTCTCTGCTTTAGTAGTAGTAGGTGATGGAAATGGACACGTAGGTGCAGGCCTTGGTAAAGCAGGCGAAGTTCCGGAGGCAATCCGCAAAGGAAAAGAGGCTGCTATGAAGAATCTGGTGGAGATTCCGGTAGATGAGAATAAGAGTGTTCCTCATGATTGGCTGGGCAAGTTCGGCAGTTCAACCGTACTGCTTAAGAAGGCTCCGGAAGGTACCGGTATCATCGCCGGCGGTCCGGCCCGTGCCGTAGTTGAGCTGGCAGGTATCAAGAATATCCGTACCAAATCCTTAGGTTCCAACAACAAGACCAACGTTGTTTTGGCTACCTTAAACGGATTGTGCCAGATGAAGACTCCGGAGGAAGTCGCAAGACTTCGCGGTAAATCCGTAGAAGAAGTTGTAGGCTAAGGAGGACGAAAAAATGGCTGAAAAATTAAAAATCACTTTAGTCAAATCCCCGATCGGTGCGGTTCCCAAACAGAGAGCCACCGTGGAGGCTTTAGGCTTAAGAAAATTAAACAAAACCGTTGAAATGCCGGATAATGAGGCAGTCAGAGGCATGATCTGGCATGTAAGACATCTAGTAAAAGTAGAAGAAGTTTAATATCGAGACAAGGAGGTGCAGATATGGATTTATCAAATTTAAAGCCAGCTAAAGGTTCCAAACACAGCGACAGCTTCAGAAGAGGCCGCGGTCATGGATCAGGTAACGGAAAAACTGCTGGTAAAGGTCATAAGGGCCAGAAAGCACGTTCCGGCGCTCCAAGACCAGGATTCGAAGGCGGCCAGATGCCATTATACAGACGTCTTCCGAAGCGGGGCTTTACGAACCGTAACACCAAAGAGATCGTTGGTATTAACGTAAGTACATTAGAGAGATTCGACAATGATGCGGTAGTAACTGTTGAATCTTTGATGGAAGCCGGTATTGTTAAGAACCCGAGAGATGGTGTTAAGATTCTTGGTAATGGTGATTTAACCAAGAAACTTACGGTTAAAGTTGATGCATTCAGCGAGGGCGCAAAGGCCAAGATTGAAGCAGTCGGCGGAACCTGTGAGGTGATTTAGTATGCTGAAAACACTCCGAGACGCGTTACGTATAAAGGACATCCGAAAAAAGCTGCTGTACACCTTTATGATGCTGGTGGTAATTCGCTTCGGATCCCAACTGCCGATTCCTGGAGTTAACACAAATTATTTTGCAGACTTTTTTGCACAACAGAGCGGAGACGCATTTAATTTTTTTAACTCCATGACCGGAGGTTCTTTCACCAGTATGTCCGTCTTTGCTCTGAGCATTACCCCATATATTACTTCTTCCATTATCATGCAGCTGATGACCATTGCTATTCCTAAATTGGAGGAGATGCAGAGGGAAGGCGAGGACGGAAGAAGAAAGGTTGCCGAGTACACCCGCTACCTTACCGTGGCCCTGGCTCTTATTGAGTCAATTGCCATGGCAGTAGGATTCGGCGGACAGGGACTTCTGAAAGAGTTTGATGCTCTCAGCGTTATTGTGGCAGTTGCCACCATGACTGCAGGCAGTGCCCTGCTTATGTGGATCGGTGAGAGAATTACGGAGAACGGCGTAGGAAACGGTATTTCTATAGTCCTTCTGTTTAATATTATTTCCAGCCTTCCCAATGATATCAATACGCTGTATACCAGATTCTTAAACAAAGGAAACATTCCGGTAAGGATTGTAACTGGGCTTATTATACTGGCAGTCATTGGAGCAATGGTAGTCTTTGTCATTGTCCTTCAGGACGGTGAGAGACGAATTCCGGTACAGTATTCTCAGAAGATGCAGGGAAGAAGAATGGTAGGAGGACGGTCTTCCGTTATTCCACTGAAGATCAATACGGCCGGCGTTATCCCGGTAATCTTTGCATCCTCCATTATGTCCACTCCGGTTATGATCGCACAGTTCTTCCAGGTTGATTATTCTACCTTTGGCGGAAAGATTTTGAGAATGTTAAGTTCTGCTTCCTGGTTCAGACCGGATCAGCCAGTTTATTCTATCGGACTTGTGATTTATTTAGTGCTGATTGTGGTATTTGCGTATTTCTATACGTCGATCACGTTCAATCCGCTGGAGGTTGCCAACAATATCAAGAAACAGGGAGGCTTCATTCCAGGTATCCGTCCTGGTAAGCCTACATCCGATTATCTGAACAATATTTTAAACTATATTGTTTTTATCGGAGCCTGCGGATTGATTGTAGTCAGCATTGTACCGATCATTGTTTCCGGTTTATTTAATATCGGCAATTTATCCTTTGCCGGAACTTCGCTGATTATTATTGTAGGTGTTATTCTGGAGACAATCAAGGCCATCGAATCACAGATGCTTGTGCGTAATTATAAAGGATTTTTGAACGATTAAGGCACTGACAAAAGAAAGGGCAGCTGCGCCCTTTCTTTTGCCTTACTAAAAATTATGCTTTTTAAGGAAAGGAGAGAGGATATGAAACTTATTATGTTAGGCGCCCCTGGTGCAGGAAAAGGTACTCAGGCCAAAAGAATTGCGGAAAAATACAAGATTCCCCACATTTCTACCGGAGATATTTTCCGCGCCAATATTAAGAGCGGAACCGAACTGGGAATGAAAGCCAAAAGCTTTATGGATCAGGGAATGCTTGTTCCGGATGAGATTACCATAGGTATGCTGATGGACCGCATCAAGGAACCGGACTGTGCAGGCGGATATGTATTGGATGGTTTCCCGCGGACCATTCCTCAGGCAGAGAGCCTGACCAAGGCATTATCAGATCTGGGGACAGCCATTGATTATGCCATCAATGTGGATGTTCCTGATGACAATATTATCAGCCGTATGTCCGGACGCAGGGCTTGCCTGAACTGTGGAGCTACATATCATGTGGCATTTAATCCGCCTAAAAAAGAGGGAGCATGTGATACCTGCGGCCAGGAACTGGTGTTGAGAGACGACGATAAACCGGAGACTGTAAAGAAACGTTTGGATGTATATCATGAGCAGACTCAGCCGCTGATTGATTATTATAAGAAGGCAG
>CAYWRB010000267.1:0-4551 GCA_964460025.1 uncultured Hungatella sp. | reverse complement strand
CCAAAAGTGGTAAATTCCTCGTTCATAATGTCAAGGCCCTGCCTGGTCTCCGTGCTTTCCGGAAGGTACTCGGTCAGATCGTTGATGACGCCTACCTTGGAAATGGACACCGCGCTGTAGATACAGGCCAGAGCAAACAGAACGATAAATGCTTTCCTCTTATTCACGATGAAAGCTGCCAGCTTCATCATGAAATTTTCTGGTTTTTTCCTGTCTTCCATCTTGCTATTTCTCTCTCCTTTTACTGTTTCTTACTTGCCATATTATGACTATTTATGGTAAAATACGCAAGAATCAGTTTTTTATTTCTGTTTCAAATGAGACAGATTTTCAAAAGTTGTACATTTTGATACATAAAAGGAGAATTGGTTTGAGCATTTCTGAGGAAAAGAAAGAAAAGATATCTACCCGCCGCACCTATGTCCTGCTGCGCATGGGATTTTTTAAGCTTCTGGCTGAGGTTCCCTTTGAGAAGATCACCCTGACGGAAATCTGCAGCCGTTCCATGGTGCCCCGTTCTACGTTTTACCGGTATTTTGAGGATAAATATGATTTGATGTGTTATTGCCTTCAGACGTTTTTCGATGAGGCCGATGTGGAGGAAGACGTGTTGTATCTTCGAAAGCCGGAGTCTGCCCGGGAATTTCTGTTAAAGATCATCGGGGAGATGGCTAAAAACCGTCAGGAATATTATAAGATCTACAACATCAATAAAGAGGGCACCTTTATGGATATCCTCCGCTCCTTTCTCATCCAGATTCTCAGCGAGAAACTGAAGATATCGGAGGGAAAGGGGATTCATTCGAAAATTTCTCCCCCTGTGTTCACCTATCTGCTGGCAGATTTTTATATCAGCACTGCCAAATGTTATCTGGAATATGCGGAGGATTATACGGTGGAGGAGTTTGTTAAAAATGTAGCGCTGTTTGCAAATAAAGATTTCTTTTCCTGATCCCGCGGCGCGGACTTATGGTCCGCCTGGCCTGCCGTCAAAAAAAGGATACCCGAAACCATCTGTCAGATGTCAGGGTATCCTTCTTCTATACATCCTTCCGTTTTTAACGTTATTCCGCCGTTTCCTTCCTTGGTTTTGGTTTATACTGCTCTTCTCCGGATTCAATATAAAGGACAAAATCATTGATCTCTTTGTCGCTCCACCCGGCGGCCCTCAGCCCCAAAAGTAATCTTGCAACTTCCGTCATGTTCATGCCCTCCTTCTCTCCTTTCTATATTTCCACTGTTGATATCATTATTATACATGATTTAGGAGTTGTCTTCCAACTATCTTTTTATACTTTTTCCAAATTATACGGTGTCACCTGATATACATAATAATTCAGCCAGTTGCTGTACAGAGTATTGGCCATATTCCTCCAGCAAAGCACCGGTTTGGCAAAGGGATTGTCATTTTCATAGTAATTACAGGGTATTTCCGGATTTAATCCTTTCCCCAGGTCACGGTGGTATTCATTGTTCAAAGTCATCCTGTCATATTCCGGATGGCCCTGGACAAAAATCTGGCTGCCGTCCCGGCTCATGATGAGAAACAGGCCGGCCTCCTTTGACTCCGCCAGAATCTGAAGTTCCGGATGCTTCTCCACATCCTCCCGCCGCACCTCGGTATACCGGGAGTGAGGGGCCATAATGTAATCGTCCATGCTTCTGGTCAGCGGCACCTTGTGGTGAAGCACCTTATGCTCATAGATTCCGCTTAGTTTCTTTTCCCTCAGATATTTGGGAATCCCGTAGTGGTAATAGAGTCCTGCCTGGGCTCCCCAGCAGATGTGCAGTGTGGAAGTCACATGGGTTTTCGTCCATTCCATGATTTCGGACAGTTCCTTCCAGTAAGTCACCTCCTGATAGTCAAGCATCTCCACCGGTGCGCCGGTGATAATCATTCCGTCATAATTCTTCCTGTGAATTTCCTTAAAGGTCACATAAAATTTATTGATATGGCTGGCCGACGTATTCTTGGATACATGGCTGGACAACATGAGAAAAGTACAGTCAATCTGGAGAGGTGTATTGGACAGGGCCCGCAAAAGCTGGGTCTCTGTTTCCTCCTTTACAGGCATCAGATTTAAAATCAGGATCTCCAGAGGCCGGATATCCTGGCTCATGGCCCGCTCTTCATCCATGACGAAAATATTTTCCGATTCCAGTACCGCCTTGGCAGGCAGGTCCTTCTGTATTTTAATTGGCATGATACGCTCCCTCTATTCTTCCTCTAATAATTTCAAAAAATCTTCCTCCGACAAAATGGGAATTCCCAGTTCTCTGGCCTTTTTGTTCTTGGACGAAGCGGATTTTACATCATTGTTAATCAGGTAGGTGGTCTTGGCCGAAACGCTTCCTGCGGCCTTTCCGCCCTTGGACTCAATCAGCTCCTGAAGCTCCTTTCGGTTGGAAAAATGCTCCAGGGAACCGGTGATCACAAAGGTCATTCCTTCGAATGTGTTTTCCTGCTGCGTCTCCTCCACTTTCTCAATATCCAGCTCTGCCAAAAGGCGTGCTACCATTTTTCTGTTTTTTTCTGATGCAAAGTATTGACACCATCCCTGGGCCAGCACATTGCCGATTCCGTCAATCTCAGTCAGTTCCTCTGCCTGTGCATCCTCCATGGCCTGAAAATCGTACCGGAAATGACGGCACAGCATCTTGGCATTGGCCAGTCCGATACCGGCTACTCCCAGGCCGTAGACCATGCGCACCAGAGTGGTATGAGAAGCCTGATTTACTGCCTGAATCAGATTTTCATAGGATTTTTCTCCAAACCCTTCCATGGATACGATCTCATCTTTAAATCGGTCCAGATGGAAAATGTCTGCATATTCTTTTATAAAACCGGCATTGATAAATTTCTCTAAAGTAGCCTCGGAAAGTCCGTCAATGTTCAGGGCATCCCGGCTTACCAGCAGCGTAAAGCTTTTTATCTTTTTTGCCTGACAGTCCGGATTCATACAGTACAGTGCCTTTACGTCATTAATCTGCTGAATCTTCGTCTCGCCTCCACAGACCGGACAATGTGTGGGGATGTTTTTCACCCCGCTTCTGGTTAAATTGTCGGCAATCTGGGGGATAATCATGTTGGCCTTGTAGACTGTGATCGTGTCTCCCTCTCCCAGCTCCAGACCTTCCATAATACTGATATTGTGGACACTGGCCCGGCTGACCGTAGTGCCTTCCAGCTCTACCGGTTCAAACACAGCCACCGGATTGATTAATCCTGTTCGGGAGGAACTCCAGTCAATATAGGAAAGCTTTGTCTCCCTGATTTCATCCGCCCACTTAAAGGCAATGGAATTCCGCGGGAATTTGGCTGTCCGCCCCAGAGACTCCCCGTAGGCAATGTCCTCAAAGGTCAGCACCAATCCGTCAGAGGGAATATCATAGCCTTGGATAGAGTCTGCAAAATATTTCACCTTTTCCGGAAGCGTCTCGGCAGTTACCATCTGATGCTCCACCACCTCAAACCCCTGAGACTTAAGCCATGAAAACTGACGGCTCCTGGAATTTTCAAAATCCATCCCCTCAGCCTGAACCAGGGCAAAGATCATACAGTTTACATGACGCATTGCCGTAATCTGGCTGTTTAGCTGGCGCACGGAACCGGAGCAAAGGTTCCTGGGGTTTTTATATTTCGCATCTACATCTTCAATCTCCTCATTCATTTTCTCGAAATCAGAGTAACGGATAACCGCCTCTCCCCGCAGTACCAGCTGTCCGGTAAAGCTAATTTTCAGAGGAATATTCTCAAAGGTTTTGGCATTGCTTGTTATGACCTCTCCGATCTCTCCGTTGCCCCGGGTCACGGCTTTCTTAAGACTTCCTCCTTCATATGTCAGTACCACGGTCAGTCCGTCCAGTTTCCAGGACAAAAGGCCCTCCTGGTCTCCCAGCCATTCCTGCAGGGCGGATACCTCCTTTGTCTTGTCCAGTGACAGCATGGGACTTGGATGAGGTTCCTTGGGAAGCTCGCTTAACACTTCATAGCCAACCTTCTGCGTGGGGCTCCCTGCCAGAACCACACCTGTCTCCTGCTCTAAGGCTGCCAGCTGGTCGTACAGTTTGTCGTATTCAAAATTGCTGATGATTTCCCGGCTTTCCTGATAATAGGCCCTGGCTGCCTGGGAAAGGGAGGACACCAGTTCCTTCATTTTGGCAATCTTATTTTCTTCCACGTTTTCGTCATTCCTTTCCACGATACTAACTTTCTTTGTTCCGCCGCATATTCTTCCGAAATCGTCTTGTCCTGCTTCTACGGCATAACCCCCCTGTTTTGGCTACCCTCTGGAATCCTTAAGCAGCTTCAACAGTTCTTCGTATTCTTCAGCCGTAACTTTCCGGTAAGTTCCTGACTTTAAATATCCCAACTTCAAATTCATCACCCGTACACGTTTCAGGCCCACCACGTGGCAGTGCAGAGCCTGGCACATCCTTCTGATTTGACGGTTCAGGCCCTGAGTCAAGATAATCCGAAATTCATGTTTTCCTGTGACCTCCACTAAGCAAGGCCTGGTGACGGTGTGAAGCTCTTCCAACCACACTCCG
>CAYWRB010000266.1:3854-4557 GCA_964460025.1 uncultured Hungatella sp. | reverse complement strand
CTCTTTAATCTTGTCAAGTTCTGTGATATTGACACCTGAGGTTGTTAAGATTACTTTTAATTCAATGTATCGGACTTTCATGGCTTTATATGTTTCAGAGTCTTTCTCAGCCAAAAGCATATATCCCTGTAACCGTGAAAACTCTTCAACATTTTTTTGCATCATTTCCTGTTCTGACATGATAACACCTGCTTTCTGTGGATGATACCTTTGGTTAATTGCTTCTGTTTTTATTATACCAATCTATGTTAGGGGTGTAAAGGTTTTATTATGCTGCAGGGCATTTTTTTGTTTTTAGGTGAAACTTTTTTTGCTTTTGTTTCGTCTAATAGGTAGAATGAAGTAAAGGAGATGAACTACAGATGGAAGAGTTGGTAAAACAGGCACAGAAGGGGGACGGGGATGCATTTACGGAATTGATGCAGTCCCAGATGCAGAATCTGTACAAGACTGCCAGAGCTATGCTGTGGAATGATGAGGATGCGGCAGATGCCATATCGGACACGATTCTTGCCTGTTGGGAGAAGATAGGACAAGTCAGAGAAGTACAATTTTTTAAGACTTGGATGACAAAAATTCTGATTAACAAATGTAATGACATCTTAAGGCAGTACAGGAAAGACCATGCGACAAAAGAGGTAAGTGACAATGTTTATTATTCAGAGCGGTACGAAAATATTGAATGGCTGGAGACATTGAAAAG
>CAYWRB010000266.1:0-3844 GCA_964460025.1 uncultured Hungatella sp. | reverse complement strand
ATGGTTCTCTACTATGTGGACGGATTGAGTACGGCTGAAATCAGTGAGATTTTAAAGATTCCTGGAGCTACGGTGCGGACAAGGCTGGCAAGAGGAAGGAACCAGATAACGAATATTTACAGGATAGAACCGGAAAGGAGGGCAAAATAATGAGAGAACAGGAGATCGAGATACTGCAAAGTGAGGTTGTAATTCCGGAAATTGTGCAGAGAAAGGCGAATCTGGCATTTAGACAGATACAGGAGGAAACCAGGGAGAAGGAGAGAGTGATTTCTTACAGAAAGGCAAGGGGCAGAAAGTTTTTGGTGGCAGTGGCGGCGACAGCAGGAATCATGGGAGCCATTACCGCGTGTACGGCAGCATATCTTCACTGGAGCAGAGGACTGGAGGCAGAACTTCATGTATCGGAGGAACAGAAACGGTATCTGGAGGATGTAAAGATTGCGGCTCCGGCAGGAGGAGACAGCGGTGTCACTTGGGCGGGAGTGACGGTGACACCGATTCAGAGCATTGTTGACAGCAAGTTTGCATTTTTATCTTTTAAAATTGAGGGATATGATTTGGAAGAGGGGAAAGAGCCCTGCTTTGAGAATATCGGAATTACCGTGGACGGCAATGCTGATTTTTCCTGGTCGGCCAGCTTCTATAATGGGCTGACAACCGATGAAATGGGGAGAGCTGTCTGTCAGGATGGTACTCTTGTACAGGATCTGCCGGAGGGAGTCCCTGTGGAGCAGTATGTGGCGGAGGATGGAACCATGGAATACGATGTCCTTATGATGGCTAATGTGGAAGAGGGGATTTTTATTGATGCTCCGGTTCATGTGGTGTTTGAAAATCTGGGAACTGTCCATAAGACGGAGTTTTTTCCTGATTTGGAGGGAAAGTGGGAGTTTGATATCAAGCTTTCCGGTTCGGATAAGGTGCGGCATGTATTGTCGGGGCATGAGGTTGGAGACAGCGGGGCTGTGGTAAACTATGCAGATATCTCCCCCATTTCGCTGCAGGTGACTTATGATTTTGAGGCACAGCCGGAGGAGATAGAGGGCGTCGGGGAAGACGGGCAGCCGATTACCAGTACGCTCTATAAGGAACCGCCTGTCCTTACAGGCGTGCGCCTGAAGGATGGAACGCTGCTTGTGGGCATTTGCAACGGAGGAATGACATCTTGGGAGGATCTGGAAAAGGGAATTTACAGGGAAACATTTGCCACCAGCAGGGTGATCGACACGGAGAAGGTGGATGCACTTTTGTATCTGAAGCCGGATGGGAATGGGGAAACGATGTTTGCAGAGGAGAATCTGTATATTGTTCCGGTGGAATAGATACCGTAGCCAGTCACCCGCGGTCAGTCACCTCATGGCCAGCCATATTACACAGTCTGTACAAAAAGTGGGAACTTTGATATAATACCTCCATAATCTTATATTACACAGGAGGCAGGATATGAGGAAGGATGTATTGAGAAAAACTGCCACAGTATTGGCAGCGGCCCTTACAGTATCTGGCTGCAGTATGGGAAATACAGGCAGACCTGAGACGACGGCAGAGACAGAGACCGTGGAAGAAACCACCAGGGAGACTACTACGGAGGCGGAGGAAGAGACCTATTCTCCGGAGGAGATGGATCTGATCAAATACAACTATTATGTAGATCTGAATAATGATATCATCGAGATTATTGATTCCATCGGTTACTATTTTGAAGTGGTGGATTATGCGGAAGAGTTTTCCCTGTTGCCGGACACAGGGCTTACCTATGGTTACCGGGTTTATGGAAAAAATACGGATATTATTGACGATTGCCTGTACCTTGCCGACATGGAGCCTTCCTACGGTGAGATGGACGATCTGATCAAGGAGATGGCCGAACCATTAAGAAATGTGATGGATACGTTTCTGGAGATTGGCAGAAGCCATGACTATGCGGATAATCAATATCAGAAAGCCAAGGAGTACCATGCCATCATCTATGCTTCAGCAGATACGGTGATTGATCTTGGATATCAATATGCTAATGCCATTGCCCAGATGGGAGAAGCAAAGATGGCAGAGGCAGAGGAGCAGATGAAGGAGGAGGGGACACTCATCATCTACAATGCCAGCCGAGGTATCTCAATCGGCAAGGAAATCCTCAATGAGATTGGCAGACAGGGAATTACGGACGAGACGATTACGGACTTGGATCTTACGGAGATCAGGAATCTTCATGACGAGCTGGTGACTGTTGTAGCGGATCTGGATGCCGCTTTGGCGGATAATGATCAGCTGATCAAAGAATCTCTCTCCAATTCCAGACCTTTTGACGGACTTTATGACTCCTTGATTCAGGCTCTGGAATGGATGATAAAACAGGTGGAAAGCGGACAGCCTCTTGATCTGAGCCATTCTGGTGCTCCTCTGGGATCCATTGGACATTTTTCAGAGACTTTGAGTAAATGTGTTGATCGATATAACAGTGTGTTTGGCGGCTGACTTGATTTATTGGCAACTGACTTGATTTATTAGCGGCTGTGTGATACAATATTTACGACATATAACGGAAACGGAGGCGGTTTTATGGCAAGGCCAAGAAGATGCAGGAGAGTCTGTCTGGAGCCGGCATATGACAGCTTTGTTCCCGAGGGAATTGTCTGTGGCGAAAAAGTGATTCTGGCTGTGGACGAGTATGAAGCCATACGTTTGATGGACTTGGAAGGTTTTACCCATGAGCAATGTGCCAGACAGATGGATATTTCCAGGACCACCGTGACGGAAATCTATGAAGCGGCAAGAAGAAAGATCGCAGACGCCATTGTAAATGGAAAATCTCTTATCGTCGCAGGCGGAAGCTACCGGATCTGTGACGGGCTTACGGACTGCGTTCACAAAAAAGGTTGTAGAGCTGTGGCTGAGAGGAAAGGAGAAGAGCAGATGAGAATTGCAGTTGCTTACGAAAATGGACAGATATTTCAGCATTTTGGACACACGGAACAGTTTAAAATTTATGATGTTTCAGACGGTCAGGTTGCCAAAGAACAGGTAGTGGATACCAATGGCAGCGGACACGGGGCTCTGGCAGGATTCCTGGCCGGACTTAAGGTGGATGCCTTGATCTGCGGAGGAATCGGAGGAGGAGCACAGGTGGCACTGGCAGATGCCGGGATCAAATTGTATGGGGGCGTCACCGGGGATGCAGACCAGGCAGTGAAGGCACTGATCGGGGGGAATCTTGCCTATGATCCCGATGCCCGCTGCAGCCATCATGACCATGAAGGAACATGCGGCGATCACTCGAACCATGAGGGAACATGCGGTGATCACTCGAACCATGGGGGAGGCTGCAAAGGGCATCATGGACATTGCTGAGGATATGGATGCCGCGGCTATGGCCGCAGGTTTAGAGCTGATTTTTGATTGCTGATTGTATTGTGTTTTGCCGATATTTTTGTATAATAAAAGAAGCAAGAAAAATATACGAAAATAAGGAGAAAGATCATGAAGCAGGATATGATAGTGATTCTTGATTTGGGAAGTACGGAGAATACTGCGATTGCCCGTCAGATTCGTAAGCTGGGTGTATACAGCGAGATTCATCCTCATGACATTACAGTGGATGAACTGAAAGCTCTGGAAAATGTAAAAGGGATTGTGCTAAACGGCGGCAAGAACCGTGTCGTAGACGGTATCCCGGTAGATATTTCCGAAGAACTGTATGAGTGTGGTTATCCGATGATCGCAATCGACCATCCGACAGCCAAATGTGACAGGCAGCTGAAGTCTCTTCCTGACGAAAACACGTTGCGGGAATTTGTATTTGACACCTGCCATGCCCAGGCAAACTGGAGTATGAAGAATTTTATAG
>CAYWRB010000265.1:4053-4566 GCA_964460025.1 uncultured Hungatella sp. | reverse complement strand
GAAGCAATGATCGGTGTCAGATTCCTCTCCTCCATATCCCCCACAAAAATACTTTTTACCGTCTGCCGCATCACCGGATCCAGTCCGTCAAAGGTCTCATCGCAGAAAAGATAATCCGTCCCGGCACATACGCCGCAGATCACCGACACCTGCTTTCTCATTCCCTTGGAAAAAGTGTTGATCTTCCGTCTTTTATCCAGCTCAAAGGCCTTCATCAGGTGATCAAACCTTGCCCGGTCAAATCTGGGATACACAGTGGCATAGAAAATCATCATCTCTTCCGGTGTGGCATTGTTAAAAAAATACTGGTCATCGGAAATATAAAAGAACCTGGATTTCACCTGTGTATCCTCAAATATCTCCTTCTCATCGATGGTCACCGTACCCTCATCCGGTTTCAAGACCCCGCTCAGCATCCGAAGAAACGTGCTTTTGCCGGCTCCGTTGGTTCCGATAAGGCCAAACACGCTGCCATCCCGGATGGTGGCGCTTATATGGTCCACCGCCACAATA
>CAYWRB010000265.1:0-4043 GCA_964460025.1 uncultured Hungatella sp. | reverse complement strand
AAGTTACACTTCTACACTGTATACGAACCGTTTTGTCTGATTCTTCGCTTCTATCATCAGTCATTTCGTCCCATAAATCTGATGAATAATCTTTAACAGCTGCTCCTCCTCCACGCCCAGAAGCAAGCCTTCCTGTGCCAAAGCCTCCTGCCGTGTATACAGCCCCTTCTTCTTGCTCTCCTTGATGTGGTCATTGTCCGCCACAAAATTTCCTTTTCCCTTTACGGAGTAAATGTATCCCTGCCGCTCCAGTTCCGCATATGCCCTCTGAATCGTGTTGGGATTAATCGAAAGCTCCATAGCCAGGTTTCGAACAGAAGGAAGCTTCGAATCCTTCTCCATAATCCCTGCTATCATCAATTCCTGAAACCGTTCCACAATCTGTTCATAAATGGGACGCCGGTCCTTATAATCCAGGATAATCATAGTCTGCTCCTTTTCTTGCATTCAACCGTTTGTAACCGTTTGGATATATCCCCTGAGCTGTTACAACCATTTACCTTAGGCACCTCTATAAAACCCATACTGTTCGTTCATCTCCGGGGACAGCCTGGTCCGATCCAGATAGAAGGATAAAAGCTCCTGGTCCGAATCCTCCAGATACACGGTCACCGAAGAGTCATAATCCGGATCCTCGCCGTAGAAACCGCCGCTCATGTTCTGGTAGTTTCCGTAGCAGAGAGCAGGGAGCAGGTTCTTGATATCCTCCTTCTCCTCATACTCCCTTATCTCTCCCTCATAGAGGACCTGCACTTCACCGTCGTATCCCACAGCCTGGTCATCATAAACCGTACGGTATTCGATACAGATTTTGGACACTGTGTTTTCATCTAATGTCATAAACGAAAATCCCCTGTCCTCAAGGACTCCCAGTGTCTTGGAGAACGAAGGATATACGGGATAATAACACCGTTCCGCCAGATCATAGTAGTAGGAGCCGCCGGACTCAGCGCCAAACTCCTCATATTCTTTTCGGACCTGCATCATATCCGCCGTTTCAAACCGAATGATTCCTATGGGAAATTCCTTCTCTCTGGTAGCTGCCGAAAGATTTTTCCACTCCTCCTGGTAGGCCGTTAGAAGGCCTTCTTCGTCTCCGTCCTCTACCTTTATCTCCTCCATTCCAAACTGCTGGACATAAACAGCCGTCGTTTCCTCTTCGGTCTGTTTCATGATGGGATAAGCTCCCAGCCTATACTGCTCATTGTCATGAATGGAGCAGATCAGTCCGGTCATCTCCTCATCCACAGGAACCCAATATCGGCGCTGAACGGTCCTTCCGTTTTTCAAGCGGAACTGTATCATAAATCTCTCCCGGGGCCCGGCGCCAAAATCTCCATCCTTCCTTCTCATTTTGTCAGAATCCGCCCCTCGCCTGGCTATCTCAAGAGCCAGGGAAGAGTCTGTCAGATCCATGGTTTCATAACAATAGTCCGCCCTGTTCTTATAATTCCAGTAATAGCGGATTTTCCCGTTTCCCGTCGGCATGGTGGCCACCTTTCCGTAGGTCACCCAGTCCTCTCTGTCATACAGACAAATGGCTGAACTCTCCACCTGATCGGCACCGGGAACCCAGGAATCATAGCCGTACCAGTCAAAATACCCTGCCAGTACCAGAAGCAGCGACACCCCTGCACAGCCTGCCAGATGAAGCTTATTGGCAAGAAGCCTTCGAAAATCAAAATGATAGATGATCTCAATGAGACAGTGACTCAAGGCACAACCGCACAAGGTTCCGAACACCAGCCAGGTAAGGTGAGAACGGAGCATGTAGAAAAACATTCCGAAGGCAACGGATACGGGAATCACCAATAATACCTTGATGGGCATCCGCACCCGTCTGAAAGCCATGGCTCTTCCCGCCGCCTCCGAGGGCCTTGCACGGTAAAGCAGATAGCTAATCACTGCCAGAAGAACCGTAACCACTGCCACGCCTGCCAGCCTGCCCGGATACCACAGGCCGGAATTGAAATCTCCCACAGACCCAAGATAATTGCCAAAAGGCGAGGAGTACCACAGCATCCGAATCAACGATCTCTCCTGCCGTTCCGTCATGGTAAACGTGTGGAACCAGGAATTAAAATACGCCAGTGTCAGAGAAATCACCGCCGGACCATAACCGCAGAATACGGCAGTCCCCAAAAGGGCTATGACCACATTGCCCGTCAGCATCATGGCCGCCACCGTAGTGGTATATAAAAGGCTGTAATACAACATATGCATCACATATCCCTGCCAGGGAATCATCCCGATGGCATCCATACCCACTCCCGCCTGTAGGGCAATACTCACGGACGGCAGCAGAACCACCAGATAGATCACCGCCGGTATCAGGATTCCATTGACATAAGCTGCCAGGAAAAGCTGCCTCCGTTTCACAGGAATACTGTGATAGAAATCAACCTTCCTGCTGTTGTGCAGATAATGAAACCCTGTAACCGCCCACAACACGGATCCAATCATAAGGACCGCAACAGCCCCGCCTCCTGTCCTCAAAAGGCTGATGATACTTTCCCTGATGTAGCTGCCTCCCACGGACTCCTTTTCCACAAGATCCCGAAACTCTCCGCTTTTGATAGCCGTAGGAATCAGGATCGTAAACAAAAGCCCCAGAGCCGTCAGCGCTATGGTCCAGATCCGCCGTTTTGCGTCCTCCTTCATAAGCTTAAAGCACAAGTCTTTTGATGTCATAGCCAGCTACCTCCGTTTCGCTGATAAAAATTTCCTCCTGTGATCTTCGCCTCATTCATCCATGGCTCCCTCCTTTCGGATCATACCTGTTAAGCTGTACTATACTGTACTATACTGTATTAATTTGATTAATACAGTTATAACACAGTGATACCGTTCTGTCAACATATTTCCAAAGAAAAAAGGTGCTGGCTGCTGCCCACACCTTTTTTATCAGATTCCGATTCTCCTCCTGAATTGAAGAAGCGGCTGCCCCGCCGTAAGTCTCCTTACGCCAAAGCAGCCGCCCTTTTCCTTCTAATCGAATACTACAGCTCTCTCTTATTCATTCCCATACAGAGCCACCAGCTTGGACAGATACTCATATCTCTCCTTCGCCTCCTGCTCATTCTTGGCAAACAATTTCGCAGCTCTCTCCGGATTCTTCATAGCCAGGGATGCGTAACGAACCTCGCCCTTCAAGAAGTCCTGATAGCCCTCCATCTTCGGAGCCTTGCTGTCCAGAGTGAACTTATTCTCTGCAGCAGGATTGAAGCGGAAGTTGTTCCAGTAACCGGTCTCAACAGCCAGCTTCTCCTCGGTCTGAGCCTTGCTCATGCCCTTCTTGATACCATGGTTGATACATGGAGCATAAGCCAGAATCAGGGATGGTCCCGGATAAGCCTCTGCCTCGGCGATTGCCTTCACAGTCTGAGCCATATCGGCGCCCATGGAAATCTGAGCTACATACACATAACCATAGGACATTGCAATGCTTGCAAGGTCTTTCTTCTTGGTCTCTTTACCGCCTGCAGCGAACTGTGCCACAGCACCGGTCTTGGTAGCCTTGGAGGACTGTCCGCCGGTGTTGGAGTAAACCTCGGTATCGAATACCATGATGTTGATATCCTTGCCGCTGGCCAGTACATGGTCTACGCCGCCGAATCCGATATCATAAGCCCATCCGTCGCCGCCGAAGATCCACTGGGACTTCTTAGCCAGGAATGCCTTGTTGGCAACAATATACTTGCAGGTCGGGCAGTCAATGCCTTCCAGGGCAGCAACCAGTTTGTCGGTAGCAGCACCGTTGACAGCGCCAACGCCGAAGCTGTCCAGCCACTCTTTGCATGCAGCCTTCACTTCATCGCTTGCTCTGTCGTCAGCAGCTACGGTCTCAACCTTCTCCTTTAACTCGTCGCGGATTGCGTTCTGAGCAAGAAGCATACCGAAACCGAACTCTGCGTTGTCCTCAAACAGGGAGTTATCCCATGCAGGACCCTGTCCCTTAGCGTTCACCGTATAAGGTGTGGACGGTGAGGAGTTGCCCCAGATGGAGGAACATCCGGTTGCATTGGCAATATACATTCTGTCGC
>CAYWRB010000264.1:0-4579 GCA_964460025.1 uncultured Hungatella sp. | reverse complement strand
ACAAGAAAATTCTTCAGTTTCCCGTCCCAGGCACTGGTGCTGGAGGTGCAGTAGATTTTTTTCTCCTGGGTTTTGTCTGCTCCCACGAAAAAGTGGAGCATCTCATATCCGGATTCTTCAATGTCAAAACCGCAGACACGCAGATAGATTTCCGAATCTTTTGGCTCCTTGTATTGAACGGTAATTTGGCCGCCGCCTTCCCCTACTGACAGGCTGCCATTTTCCTGATCCCAGGTGAGACCCTCCGTGGAAAGAATGGTGAAGGGGAGAGGGGAGTCATCGAAAATCAAATCCGATTTTGGGGTCAGCTGTGTCTGGGCAGTTGTCGGAAAGGCTTCCTCATGGATCACGGCCGCCTGCATAAGAGCCTGCTGTTTCTGCAGAGCGGACAGGGAATCCCAGTCCTGGTCAGACAAGACTTTATCATAGGTGTAACCCATGGGCATGGCATAGGGAGTTTCATATAAAATAGTTCCGCCGGCCCCTGAATTCTGAAATTGAGGATTCTGCACATAGCCATAGGGAACCGTCATGGTGCCTCCCTCCATTTTGGAAAAATAGCGGACACAGTTCAGGCTTAAAAGTGCAGCCCGCTCTCCAAAGCCATTGAACCAGCTGGGAAATTTCAGGTCAGGATTCTCCAGGACATAGGCATAATCGTAGATTTCTTTTCTGGTCAGGCTGAAATAGGAGTTGGCTCCGTTGATTCCGCTTATGATGCCCCAGTTGGTTTCCTGGGGAGTATCGCCTTCTATGCGCCAGAAGGCAGGGACATGCTCTGAGGCGGAAGTCAGGCTGGAGGAAGAGATTCCTGAGAAAGAGGATTCTTTCATCATTTCATTCGCCGTCAAGACCTCGGATAGGTCGGTCATATTTTGCCATGATTTCCCCGCTTCCTGAAATTCCCCGGTGTAAGCCATACCTGCATTTGAGTACAGGCTTTGGGAGGAGAGAAGGGCAGAGCATAGAACGCCCAGTACCATGATAGAGGGAAAAAGTTTCCTTGTTTTATGATGCAGGAGAAGTACCGACAGGACATTCATAAGAAAAATGGCACAAAAACCTGCTGCGATTTTTTTGTCAATGCCGCTGTTTAAGGTCTTATTGTTAAAATAGAGCCATGCCGTAACAAGAAAGAACATGCTGTAAAACAAAAGTGATTTTTTAGGAATCTGTTCCGCTTCCTCGACTCCCAGAACAAAGAGAAGAGCCATACAGAAACCATAGCTGAAAAACCACCGGTGGCTTACATAGCTAAAGCCGTTCATGGCCAATCCGCCTAAAGGAATCCACAAAAGAAGGGTAAGGAGTAAAAACCAGATGCCAAGCCACAGATGCTCTCTCTCCTTCCCCCGGTTTCCCAGCACCAAAAGCCCCAGAAACGCCGCTGAAGGGTATACAAGAACGCACCAATAATCCGCCAGATACACAGGAAACAGATATCCTGTTAGCAGCTGTTTGTAGAAATCCGAAGGATAGGCAAACCAGGTATTGGCAAATGCCGCCCTGCCTCCTGCTCTGGCGCTGGCCAGGATAGCCAAAAGATCCGGAACCAATATGACGGCTCCCAGGCAGATTCCCAGGAGGTACCAGCCGCAGCCGGATAAAAAGATTCTGAGAAACATTTCCCTCCACTGCCGGTGATAAAGGGAGATAAACCTTATGATGGCATAGAGAAAAACCAGGATTGTCAGCATATAGAAAAAATAAAAGTTGCTGCATGCGGAGATTCCGGCTGTCACAGCTAAAAGATACCCTTTTTTCCCCTTTAAAATCTGTTCCACACCCAGGCAGAGAAGAGGAAAATAAATCCACGGATTCATGAAATAGGGATGGCGTACTCCGGCATAGAGGGCGAAGCCGCAAAAAATGTAGACAAAAGCACCTCCTAGAGCAGGGACAGCACGCTTTCCCATGCTGCGGCAGTACACTCCAAAAGTCAGGCCGGCCAGATAGTACCGTAAAATCACTAGAAAATTGTAGCACAATTCCATCCGCTCTTTAGGAAACAGAACCGAAAACCACAGAAGAGGATCTCCAAATCCATAATAGTTTAAGGTTGTAAGAATATCAAACCCCGTTCCTATAGAAGTATCCACCATGGGCAGGCAGAGGCTTCCGGAAAAAAGATTGGAGAAAAATTCTTTCCAATATCGGGAAAAATAGACCATAGCACCGTAGGTCTGATATAATCCGTCGTATCCCCATATCATACTTTTGTGGCTTGTGTAAAACGGCCGCCATATGATAAGGGACATGACGAGGAAAAGGGCGGTGTAGAGCAGCAGCCATTTTTTGAACGAGAAGGTTTTGGTTAATGTTTTGGTCATGATTTGGTCCTTGTGTGTTTTTTGGGTTGTATTTTCCGTCTAAAATTTTATTTTTTGTAGTACTTGATTTTGTTTTAATGTTTGATTTTGCTTAATGTTTGATTTTGCTTAATGTTTGATTTTGTTTTAAGCTTAATTTTGTTTTAATGTTTGATTTTGTTCTAGTATTTGATTCTGTTCTAGTATTTGATTTTACTCTAATTTGGTTTTATTTGCAATCCTGGAATTTATGTGGGATAATATAATATTAGTCCTCAATACTGGCAATTAGGACAGTCGTCAGCCATAGTTTTGTATGATATGATTTTTCTAATGGCTTAACCGGTAAGAACAGATGGAGAGCCTCATGGGATAAAATGGAGGATTTATGACATTAAGTATTGTTGTTCCGATCTATAATACAGAAGGATACTTAAGAAGATGCTTTGACAGTATAGTAAGCAACGACACAGATGAGTACGAAGTCATATTGGTCAATGACGGTTCCACCGATGATAGCCGGTCAATTTGTGAGCAATTTGTGGCCCGGTATCCAAAGAAATTCCGGCTGTTCAACAAAGAAAACGGTGGCCTGTCATCGGCCCGTAACTTTGGAGTACGGCATGGAGCCAACGGAACCTATATCCTGTTTCTGGATCCGGATGATTATCTTGAGGTTGGATTTCTGGACAGAATATGCGCCATGCTGTCCCGGAAAGATCGTGCGGAGCTCTATGAATTTGGTTTTGAGATTCACCAGAAGGATGGAGAAAGCAGGCTCTCCCTGCCCTCCGTTTATGTCTCCGTGGATTCCCCCATCAGGGGAGAAGAGTATCTCAAAAGGGTGTACAAAAAGGCAGGAACCTATCCCATGTGCGTGTGGAAATATATCATAGAGAGGGATTTCTTTGAAAAGGAAGGCCTGTCATTTAAGGAGGGCCGGAATTACGAAGACGTTCTGATGGTTCCTCCTATGGTGCTGAAATGTAAAAAAATCTGTACCATCTACAGGGTTGAATATCATTATACCTCCGGCCGCCCCGGATCCATCACACAGACCTTTTCCCTGCAGAATGAGCTGGATCGGCTGTATGCCGCATCCAGAAGTATCCGGCTGTTTGACCGGATGAAGGATGAAGAACTGAAAACCCTGGCGCAGAACGCCTTCTCAAGAACTTATTATTCCGTCCTGCCTTCTCTCTTTATCGAGAAAGATCGGAAAAAGAAAAAGATTCTGGAACAGGAGCTGTTGCGAAAAAAGGGAATGATAAACTATACCTGTTCGGGAAAGCATATGATATTAAAATATGTGGTGAAGCTGTATGGGATCCATATTTGTGGTTTTCTATTATATGTCAGGAGAAAATGGAAGCGGGCGGAGGAAATTATTTTGGGGAAGATTTGGGGGAGATAGGATACCATAGTTTATATGCAAAAAGTGTCGCTTAATATATTGTTAAGCGACACTTTTTATGTAAACAAATCTAAAAAAGTCTGTTATTCTGTAACGTTTTCGATTATAGCATCATTTCGGATGGCTGTCAACTGTATCAACTTTCCATTTTTTCTGAAATTTCCTATAAAAAAGCGAAAGAAATTCTTAAATTTGCCAATTCCTAAAATGTTTGAACACAATAATTTGTCTGGAATTTTATAGATCCGTATATTGTCATACAAAAAACGTTCGCTTAACAATATATTAAGCGTACATTTTTAGGCAGATTTTGCAGACAAATCGTCAAAGGAGATGAAAAAGATCTGGTATTTACTGAAATGTCCTGAGGGAAGGGAAGCAGAGTATGTAGAGAAATGTCAGAAGCTGACAGAGCCGGACAATCTGCAGGAAGTGGTCTGCTTCCAGTATCAGCGTATGCTGCGCTATGGAGGCAGCTGGCATCTGGAGAACAGGACACTTTTACCTGGCTGCATTTTTTTGTCCGGAATCCGGATGACACGGCTCAGAGAAAATTTAAATACTTCTTTGATTCCGTGTAAAATCTCTCAGATAAGATCTTTGTGTTCTCATAAGAATCTGATTGGTATGTCAAAAGGGATTATCAGAAATGGAATCCCCGTTGTGACCAGCGGACCGCTGAAAGGCCGGGAGACTATGATCCGAAAGATTGACCGGCATAAAAGGACAGCAGAACTTGCAGTTTCGTCATTTACGGATGAAGAGACAAGGATTACCGTAGGATTGGAAATCTACGAGAAGCAGCTGGAAACAGAAGCAGGAATCAAGCAGGATTAAGAATCGAATTGCTGAAGCA
>CAYWRB010000263.1:0-4580 GCA_964460025.1 uncultured Hungatella sp. | reverse complement strand
TCATGCCCGGCACAAACCTTGCGGCACAGTCAAAAGGCACCTGGAAGGTATATACAAGTCTATCTCCCTCCCATTTCCATCCGCACTCATAATCTCCAGCCGCCGAGCGGTACACCCCGTGGGCAGATTCCAGCTGTCTTCCCGGCTTGGGAGACAAAAGCATCCTCTTTCCACCCGGGCCATCCTCCCGGTGCCGGATTCCGCAGACCTCCTGGTAAATCCATTCCACAATGACGCCGTAAGCATAATGGTTCAAACTGTTCATGCCTGTGCTGCTGATGGTTCCGTCCGGCAGCAGAGAATTCCACCGCTCCCAGATAGTAGTAGCCCCCAGATTCACCTCATACAGCCACCCAGGATACTCCTCATTCAAAAGCAGCCCGTAAGCCTCATCCAGGTACCCTGTTTCCGTCAGCGCGTCACACAGGTAAGCCGTCCCCACAAACCCGGTAGCCAGATGGCCGCCGAATTTCTCAAGAAGCCCCTTAAGCTCTCTGCCTGCCGCCTCCTTCTCCCCGTCCTCGAACAATCCGAAGCGGATTCCCAGGGCATAGGCTGTCTGGGTATGTATAGTAAGTTTTCCCTCCGCCGTCATATAATGTTCTCTGATAGCCTGGCGCACCTGAGAAGCAATGCTTTCATAATATCCGGCATCCTTTTCTCTTCCGATAATCCTCGCCGCCCTGGCCGTCAGCTGTGCGGAATACATGTAAAATGCCGATGCCACAAAATACCGGTCCGTCCCGCCTTCCCGGTTATCCTCTCCTTCCGCGTCCAGAGAAAGCCAGTCGCCGAAGTGGAATCCGCAGGTCCAAAGCCTCCGGCCGCCGCAGTACTTCTCATCCATGGTAATGATAAAATCCACCCACTGCTTCATATTATCGTACTGCTCTTCCAGCCATTTTTTATTCCCATAATGAAGATACATATTCCACGGAATGATGGTGGCAGCATCTCCCCACACGCAGGAACCTGCCTCGCCCCAGGCCGGGTCATCCATATCAAACTCCGGCTCCCCGTTCATCTGCCTGGACAGAGTCAGAATATCCGGCACCACATAGGGAACCGCGCCGCCTTTCTCCCCCTGTTCAAAAGCCATATCCTTCAAATATTTCCTGAAAAAGGCCGGTGTCTCCATATGGAAGGAAGCCGCGCCGCTGAAAATTTCCGCATCTCCTGTCCAGCCGCACCGCTCGTCTCTCTGCGGGCAGTCCGTGGGAACATCCAGGAAGTTGTCCTTCTGGCTCCATTTCGTATTGGAAATCAGCTGATTTACCTTCTCGTGGGAAGTCTCAAGAAAGCCGGTCTCCTCAAGATCCGAATACAGGGCCCATCCCTCAAAATCTCCCACATTGGACTCATTTACCTCCATACCGGTCACCTTCACGTACCGGAAGCCGAAAAATGTAAAATGAGGCCGCGCAAATTGTTTTTCCCCGTTGGAGATAAACGTATATTTGGCCTGAGCAGTCCGCAGGTTATCTCTGTAAAATCTTCCGCCCTGCATCACCTCGCTGTACTCCAAAAATATGCGCCTGTCTAAAGGCCCGTCCGCCTGGAAAGCCACCCATCCCGTAATCTCCTGACCAAAGTCCAGAACGGTTTCCCCGATATCCGTGCGGATAATCTCCTTTACCGGAAAAACCTCCTTCCTCCTTACAGGCACTCCCACCATGGGACTTAATTTCCCCTTGGGAGCGTCAGCAGCCACGGCATGCGCCCTCTTCCTGTCCGAACTCCGAACCAGTTCCTTTTCCATGCGGGAATCATACATTTCCCCGTCATAGATTCCAGAACTTATTACCGGAGACTTTAAAACCACCCAGCTCTCGTCCGTGCTGATAACCTGTTCCCTTCCTTGGCCGTCCCGGAAAAAAAGATCCGCCAGAAGCTTAAAGCTGTCTCCATAATAATTCCTTAACGTGCCCTGGTTGGTATATCCAAAGACTCCTTTATACCATCCATTGCCCAGAAAAATATCAATCTGATTCTCCCCTGATTTCAGATATTTTCCCACATCATAGGTCTGATACTGAATCCAATAGCGGTAATCCGTCCAGCCAGGAGCCAGATAATCCTCTCCCACCTTCTGTCCGTTTATATAGACCTCATAAAGCCCCAGGCCGCACACATACAGCCGGGCCCGTCCGCTGCTCTCCTGATCCCAATGTTCCAGAGAAAAATTCTTCCGAAACACCGGATGAATCTCCTGCACAAACGGAGGCTTGATCCAGGAGCCATGCCACTCTCCCTCCGGATGGCCGCCTTCAAAGGAAGCTGTGTCACTCCACGCCTCCTCCCCCGCATCATCCCTCACCATAACCTTCCAATAATAGGGACATCCGTTTTTCAGCTCTGCCTCCGGCGTAAAACCGCAGGAATTCAGCTCCCTCTCTCCGCTGTCATACACCGGCTTTTCAAATTCTTCATCCTCACTGATAAGAAGTCTGGCTGCCTTCTGAAACTTTCCCTTTGCCTCCTTAACCTTCCAGGAAAAAGTGATTCCGGAAAGCTGGATTCCCAGGGGATTCTGCCGGTAGTTGGTTTTTAACCCCACAATCTTCATGTTGCCGCTCCTCTCTTTAAATAGAATTCAACACCCGCCCCACTGCCGCCTTCCAGCCTTCATAAAGCCGCCTGGCCTTCTCCGGCTTCATCTCCGGCTCGTAAGCTGTCCGTTCCATTCTATCAAAAATCCGCTCATCATACAACCCCACAGCCAATCCTGCCGCATAAGCCGCGCCGATCCCCGACAGCTCCTCCTGAGCAGGAACCAAAACCCTGGTTCCTAAAAGGTCGCTTTGAAGCTGCATCAGATACCGGTTCCTGGTAGGCCCTCCGTCCACCCTCAACGCTTCCGGACGAATACCGGCCTCCTCCTCCATAATCTTCACCACGTCCGCAATCTGATAAGCAATACAGGAAAGCGCCGCCCTCACAAGCTCCGCCCTCCCCGTGGTCCTGGACATTCCGATGACAGCCGCCCGGGCGCTGCTGTCCCAATAAGGCGCTCCCAGACCGCTGAAAGCCGGCACCAGATAAGTCTCATCCGCCGGATTGGCCTCAAATGCCAGCTTCTCCGTCTCCTGATCCCTTTCAATCAGCCCCAGATCCTTTTTCAGCCAGGTAATAACAGCCCCGGTATAATTTAAATTTCCCTCCAGCACATAGGACATCCTGTGATTAATCTTAAATCCTACGGAGCTTACCACCCCTTTTTTTGCAAACACCGGCTGTTCTCCCACATTCATCATAATGGAAGATCCCGTCCCATAGGTAGCCTTCACCATTCCCTTTTTCAGACATGCCTGCCCAAACAAGGCGGCATGGGAATCCCCCAGCACTCCCCGGATCGGAATGGGATGTTTAAGACTCCCCTCCAAATCCGTCTCTCCATAATATCCGTCCGAATCCTCAATAACCGGCAGGCAGGAAGAGGCAATACCAAATCTCCCGCACAATTCCTCATCAAATACCCCGGCCGCCAGATTCATCAGCTGCGTCCTGGAAGCATTGGAATAATCGGTCTTAAACACCGCTCCCCCGGTAAGGCGGTATACCAAAAACGCGTCAACCGTTCCCAGACACAGATTGCCCTTTTCAAAAAGCTCTCCCGCCTCTTTCCGATTCCTTAAAATCCATGCAAACTTGGCTGCCGGAAAATAAGGTGACAGCTCCATTCCCGTCACCCGTTTCACAAACTCCCTGTCGCCTTCCATCTGCCTGCAGATGGAGGCCGCCCTGCTGCACTGCCACACAATGGCATGTCCTGCCGGTTTCCCGGTTCTTCTGTCCCACGCAACCGAGGTTTCCCTCTGATTGCTGATACCCAAGGCCGCAATCCTGTCCCCGTCAATGCCGGAATCCAGAATCACCTGCCTTAGCACCTCCACCGTATTGCGGTAAATTTCCTCCGGGTCATGAGACACCCAGCCTTCCTCGCTGATAATCTGCCGGTGGGCCTTATCCTTTCGCATAAGCAGCCGCCCTTCCCCGTCAAACAGCAGCGCCTTGGTTCCCTGGGTGCTCTGATCCACACTGAGAATATAATTCTTATCCATCTACTCCCCCAGCGCCTTTCTCACTGCTTTCGCAATCCCATCTCCATTCAGTCCATAGTAATCAAATACTTCTTTAGAATTTCCGGTTATGACAGGTGCGTCAGGAAGGGACAGATTTATCACCCTCTTGGGATCTCTGGCCCCAATCTCCTGAGCCACCATACTTCCTAACCCGCCGAACCTTACATGCTCTTCCACCGTCACCACAACCTTTACCCCCGCCGCCTTCTCAAGCAGCAGGGCCGTATCCAAAGGCTTCACACAGTACATGTCAATCACTCCAACAGAAATTCCCTGTTCTTCCAAAATCTTTGCCGCTGTAAATGCCGGCGCCACCATCTCTCCGCAGGCCACCAAAAGCCCATCCGTTCCTTCTCTCAGCACCACGCCGTGATTCAGTTCAAAGGGACAGGATTCCTCCGAATAAATATCCTCCACCGGATTCCTTCCCACCCGGATATACGCCGGTTTCTCATCCTTTAACAGAGCCTCCACAAGCTTTGCCGTCTGAAAACGGTC
>CAYWRB010000262.1:0-4593 GCA_964460025.1 uncultured Hungatella sp. | reverse complement strand
CCATACCCTTTCCTATCTCTGCGTCAAACTGTTCTTTTGTAAGAGAGCCGTATGCAAGCGGCACCTTTCCTCGTCAGCTTCATCTCAAACGGGATACCCTGCTGAAGCACGACCTGCCTTAAAAACATGCCGACCGCATTTGACATTGGTATCCCAAGCTTTTTAAGCACCTGTTCCGCCTGCTCTTTAATCTCCGGCTCCACACGTGCAAATTACATTTGATGTCCTTGCCATCTAAACCACATTCTTTCATCTTGTTGACAGAAAATACTTCCTATACTCCATCGGTTTCTGCCCCGTATGCTTCTTAAACTGCGTAATAAAATTGCTGGTATCCGAAAATCCGCACCGCTCGGCGATTTCGGCCACAGACAAATCGGTGTCCCTCAGATAGATTTTTGCGCTGTTTATTCTGCAGCTTGTAAGATAATTATACGGTGTGGTTCCTATAATCCGTTTAAACGTCCGTATAAAATGGTATTTTGACAACGGAATCTCTTCTATCATATCATCCAGCGTCATAACATCCGCATACTTTTTATGTATCTGATTCACCACCCGCTCCACATATTCAGGGTAACGGCCGTGATTCCTTTTCTGCTCATTAGTAAGACTGTCCTCAAGAAGCATATTAAAGACCTGATGAAGCCCGACAGATATTCGCGTGGCATTCACCATATCGCTTTCTCCGATTAAACAGGTCAGCTCCTGAATCTTTGCGGACAGCCTTTCCGGATTATTGATGTTGACCGGAAATATTTCATTGGGAAACAGCATTTCAAAAAACACCTTGACCGCATTCCCCTGCATATGAATCCATAAAAACTCCCACAATCCACGGCAGGAACCGTATCGATGTCTCTTATGACAGTCGATTACAACCGCGCTCCCAACAGGCAGTTCTATGGAGGCATTCCCGCTTTGGACAGTCCCGCAGCCATCCAGCGTATACAGAAGAAGATAACTGTCATGTTCCGGCCTGCTCACCTCATAATCAAATTGGGCAAAAAAATGCCCTGCCTCCGTAATATAAAAAGGCAAAGCAAGGGCTGTCTGTGTGGGCGTGGCTGTAAGCCATATGGACTTATCCTCAATCCTCTCCTTATACTTTCCCATATCTCTTCCCCCTTCCGTCCCAGAGTACCCTCATATTATAACACCCAGGAAAGTAGCAAGCAATAATTTCATATTTTCACGCAATAATGTCTACTGTGTTTTGTTTTTCCCTGCTGTATAATGAAGAAAATCTTCCCGGATGAAAAGGAGAAACGACATGAATCATGTTATAGTAAGACAGGAAACCGTTATCATTCCCACATATGAAATATCAAGCTATGATAAGAATCCTATGTTTTTGGAAAAACGGGTGTATCAAGGTTCCAGCGGCAAGGTTTATCCCCACCCGGTATGCGAAGGGGTATCCGATGTAAAAACAGACCATGAGTACAACGCAATTTTCCTTGAAAACGACTATATTCTTGTCATGATTCTGCCTGAAATCGGAGGCCGGATTCAGAGGCTCTATGACAAGACAAACAACTATGATGCCGTATATTACAATGAAGTCATCAAGCCGGCCCTTGTGGGACTTGCCGGCCCATGGATTTCCGGCGGCATTGAATTCAACTGGCCCCAGCACCACCGTCCTTCCACTTATGACCCGGTTGATTATACAATCGAAAAAAATCCGGACGGTTCCGCCACCGTATGGGTAGGCGAGACAGAAAAAATGTTTCATACCAAAGGAATGGCTGGTTTTACCCTCTATCCTGACAAAGCATACCTTGAAATCAAAGGACAGGTCTATAACCCTACTGACCGCCCTCAGACATTCTTATGGTGGGCAAATCCGGCAGTTGCCGTCAATGAATACACCCAGTCCATCTTCCCGCCCGACGTATCGGCAGTTATGGACCACGGAAAACGGGACGTATCAAAATTCCCCATTGCCGACGGCGTCTACTATAAGGTAGACTACAGCCCCGGCACCGATATCTCAAGATACAAAAATATTCCGGTGCCCACCTCCTATATGGCATATGAATCCGCCTTTGATTTCATTGGCAATTACGACTACCAGAAGCAGGCCGGGCTGCTGCATATTGCGGACCATCATGTCTCTCCGGGCAAAAAACAGTGGACATGGGGAAACGGTGATTTCGGGCGGGCCTGGGACAGGAATCTGACCGATGAAAACGGCCCATATATTGAACTGATGACCGGTGTATTCACCGACAACCAGCCGGATTTTACATTTCTGAAACCATATGAGGAAAAAACATTCACACAATATTTTATGCCCTACAAAGCAATCGGAGCAATCAAAAACGCATCTCTGGACGGAGCAATCAACGTTGAGGCTGCAGATAACCAAATCACGGTCGCCGTATATACGCCGTCCGGCCTTACGGATGCCAAGCTCCACGTGGCATACAAAAACAGGAACCTGTTCTCTGATTTACTAAACTTGAAAACCGCCGAAACATACAGAATCTCCATCCCCGCCCCAGGCGCCGTATATGAAGATATCACGGTGGAAATTACGCAAGGCCAAAAGGTGATTCTGAAACATATTCCTGTAACAGAGGAAAAACCCCTGCCCTCCCCCGCCGAAGAACTTCCTGCTCCTTGTAAAATACCGACAAATGAAAAGCTGTATCTTGCCGCCACCCATCTGGAACAGTACCGTCATGCCACATACTCTCCGGAAGCGTATTATTTAGAAGGCCTGAGACGGGATTCATCTGATATCCGCATCAATAACGGATACGGAAAATACCTGTATAACCGCGGGCGTTTCCAGGAAAGCATCGGTTATTTCCAGGCGGCAGTCAAAGCCTCCACATGGAAAAATCCTAACCCTTACGACTGCGAACCCTATTACAATCTGGGTCTGGCGCTTAAGATGGCCGGTAGAAAGAACCAGGCCTTTGACGCATTTTACAAAGCTGCATGGGACGGAAATATGCAGGATAAATCTTTCTATCAGCTTGCCTGTATCTCCGCCGCCGACGGCCGAACTTACGATGCACTGCGGTTTCTTGAACAGTCCCTTGCACGGGGACTTCACAACCTGAAAGCCCGCACCTTAAAAACCGCCCTGCTTCGCATTACCGGACAACGAGAGGCCGCCATTTCATTTGCAGAAGGCACAAAATCCATAGACCCTCTGGACCACGGATGCCGCTATGAACAATATCTTCTCACCGGAGAAGGATTCGACGAATGGAAAGCCGTCATGCGAGGCGATAACCACAATTATATTGAACTGGCGCTGACTTACCTGGAAGCCGGCCTGACAGACTCGGCGGAACATATTCTGTCCCTTGCCCCTGAGAGTGAACCCATGATACACTATTACAGATATTATTGTACCGGCAATCCCTGGGAGCTTGAGCAGGCGGAATGTGCCAGCCCGCTTTACTGTTTCCCCAACCGCCTCAAGGATATTGAGGTATTACAAAACGCCATTGAACACGGAGGCGTTTACGCCCCATACTATCTGGGAAACCTTCTCTATGATAAAGGACGCTGGCAGGAGGCCATAGAACTCTGGGAAGGATGCGCAAAAAAGATAAACCTTCCCACCGTATACCGGAATCTTTCCCTTGCATATTACAACAAACAGCACGACCCCCAGAAGGCGCGGGCATCCATGGAAACCGCCTTCTCCCTTGACCAGACGGACGCCCGTGTGTTCTTTGAACTGGACCAGTTATATAAGAGCCTGAATCTTCCTCCTGCCAAGCGCCTGAACCACATGAACGCCTATTCCCAGCTTCTTGAAACGCGTGACGATTTATATACCGAGTACATAACGCTCCTTAATCTAAACGGTGAGTACGACAATGCCTACCGCCGTATCATGAGCCACAAGTTCCACCCCTGGGAAGGCGGCGAGGGCAAAATCCCCGCTCAGTACCGGATTGCCTTGATAAATAAAGCAAAAGCGGAACCGGAGCATGGGGTTGAATATCTGGAGCAGGCCCTCCTGTATCCTCCTAACCTTGGCGAAGGTAAGCTGATTGGCAGCCTGGACAATGATATTTATTATCTTCTTGGCGGCTTGTATGAGGATAAAGAAAAATCAGACCGCGCATATGCCATGGCTGCCCGCGGCGAATTTGAACTGACGTCCGCAATGTATTATAACGACCAGCCGCCGGAGATGATGTATTATGCGGCAAAGGCACTGGAAACACTGGGTCGTGGAAAAGAGGCGCAAAGTCGGTTTGACAGATTTATTGAATATGGGAAAACACATATGGATGATGAAATGAAAATCGATTATTTTGCGGTATCTCTTCCTGACTTTCTGATATTTGAGGCTGACCTGAACAAAAAGAACCGCGTTCATTGCCTGTATATGGCGGCTTTAGGGTATCTGGGCAAGGGAGATACGAAAAAAGCCGAAGAAATCGCTCAAAAGGGGATTTCTCTTGAACAGTGCCATAGAGGGTTTTATGATATAAAAAATAGGGTTATAGTTTAGCCCTCCATGTTATTAAGTTGAGGTTTCAGGTTTGATGAAATCGTGTGAGGTCCGCCCGGAGAGGGCGTGATATTGTTCTCTCCTGGGCACGCTCGCGCTAC
>CAYWRB010000261.1:0-4594 GCA_964460025.1 uncultured Hungatella sp. | reverse complement strand
TAGAAATCGTATTGGTCCCCACGGATCTGGCGCTCACATGAAGCACTCCCGGGTGAAGCTGCCCAGCGATGCGGAACATGGGGGGAATCATCAGCAGAAGGCCCTGGGATGAGGTATAACTGGTAGCCAGTGCTCCTGTCTCCAGGGCACCTTGCATGGCTGCCGCTGCTCCTGCCTCTGACTGCATCTCAACCAGGTTTACTGTCTGTCCAAATATGTTCTTCTTTCCGTTGGCCGACCACACATCCGTATGCTCTGCCATTGGAGAAGACGGGGTAATCGGATAAATGGTGGCTACTTCCGTCAACGCATATGCTACATATGCCGCAGCCTCATTGCCATCCATGGTTTTCATTACTTTGCTCATATCCTTCCTCCTTATTCTTTCTATTCAAAGTCAATCTCTTCAAAAATCTCATCGATATCTAAAATGGCTCCGGCTCCGCAGTAGAACATCACCAGACGCAGCACCTCGCCGATCTCCTCCACGGAAGCCCCCTTTTTATGTGCCAGATTTCCGTGAACCCTGATGGTTTCCCTGGCACCTCTGGCACATCCTAATGCCAACAGCAGAAGTTCTACCGTCTTAGGTTCCAGCTTTTTCAGGCCGGACTTACAATGTTCAAAATTGTACGCAAAGGTCTGTAACAGTTCCGGATCATTGGCCATACATTTGTGAGCAGATATCACGCTTCCTCCCCGAAGCTCTTTCACCTGTTCCAGAACTCGTCTTCCCTGTTCTACCTTTTCTTTGTTTTCTTCTCTCATATTCTTGCCTTTCTTTTTTGACTAATATTTAACTTATCTATCCTGGTTTTTATTATATTATCCCAATTATTTAACGTCAATACTTCTTATTTATTTAACTTTTTATCGTAATTTCCTTGATATTATTCTCTATTTTTTGTGCATTTTGCTGTTTTAAAAGTTATATTTTAACTTATTTTAACTTGCTCTTTTCTTTTCTTCCACTTTTTGCTATAATAAGAATCATCAAGGCAAAAAGGAGAATTCTTATGGCAAAATTAAAGGATGTGGCAGAACTGGCCGGGGTGTCCATTGCTGCTGTCTCACTGTACATTAATGGGAAATCCAAAGGGCGTGTTTCTTTTGAGACTCAGAGAAAAATCGAACAGGCTATTGCCGAGACCGGATATGTTCCTGTTTCCCATTCGGAAGAGCTTTCCGCTTCCAATGTCTCGGACGAGACCAAAATGGTTCTTATCTATTGGTCCATTGATTTCAGACGCAATCTCATCGGCTCTCTCATTAATGGTATTCAGGATGCCATCACAGAACTTTCTCTGAATGCAAATTATGATTTTATTATCCGCCCATACCAGATGGATGAGTTATACAAACATAAACGTACCTTGTGCAGCAACCAATATCACGCTGCACTTATTGCCAGCGCTTCTCTCATAGATCTTCAGTTTCTGCAGACTATCACTCCGCAGATTCCTACGGTCCTCATAAACCGCGAGCTTCCCACGTATCATACTGTCTTTATAGACAGCAAAAAGGTGGGAGAGCAGGCCGCAGAACTGATTTTTCAGAAAGGTTACACCTCTATCTGTACCGTCAACTGTATGTCCCAATACATGGCAACCAATGCCCGCTTTCTGGCTTTTATAAACGCCTGCCGGGAAAAAGGAATTTCCATGCCCAATGATTTCCAGATTATCACCAAAGATTCTATCTCTCACGGAGAGGAAGCCGCAGAGGAATATCTCTCTCATACCAGACGTCCTCCTCTGATTTTTACCTCCACAGATTCCTTAGGCTTTGGTGTGCTAAAGCGTCTTCATGACCGGGGAGTCTCTGTTCCGGATCAATGCGGTGTGTTCAGCTATGGTTTTGAACAAAATCAATTGAGCCGTCATTCTTATCCCCCTCTTTCCGTCATTGATATCTCCGTGGCGGAACTGGCAAATACCTCCATGCAGCTGATTATTGATATTTTAAACAAACGGATTACCACACCTCAGCATGTTGAAATCCTCCCGCGGATGCAGATGAGGGACTCTTTCTGATTTTTTATGAAATCTTCCTCTCCTCATAGCTCGGGCGTTCCCTCTTCCTGTATATTTTATATTTCTCCTCTCCGTGTTCCACCCGTTTCACCCCCAGATAGATGGCTTCCATCTCGCATTCACCCGGGTACACATAGACAGGAGCCAGAAAAGATACATACTCCTTTACCCATTTGATAAGCATTTTGGAATGGGCCAATCCCCCGGTAATCCCGATTGCATCGATCCGCCCTTTTGCTGCGGCGGCCAGGGCCCCGATATGCTTTGCAAAGTTGTATGCCATAGCCTGATACACCAGCTTTGCATAACTGTCGCCGGATTCTATCATGGCCTCTACTTCCCTTGCATCGTTGGTTCCCAGGTGGCTCACCAGGCCCCCTGCACCTACCAGCTGTTTTTTCACCTGTTCCTGGGTCATATTCTTCTCAAATATCATGTTTATTACCTCAATGGTAGGCAAAAGCCCTGCTCTCTCCGGAGAAAACGGTCCGTCTCCATGCATACAGTTATTGACATCAACGGCTTTTCCTTTCTGATGAAGAGCCACGCTGACACCGCCTCCAATATGCAGCACAATCACATTGATTTCATCATGGCGCTTCCCCATCTCGTCTGCAATCTTTCTCACCACGGCTTTGGAACTTAAGCCGTGCCACTGGGCGCTTCTCTCCACCCCTTTTATCCCGCAGATTCTGGAAATCGGAGTCATCTCATCCAATACGTCCGGATCCACGATATATGCCCGGATCCCCTCCATATCTGCAAAATGTTTGGCAATCTGCGCTCCTAAATTGGCCGCATGCTTTACCGGTGAATCTATAAACGCCTGACACATATAGTCATCTACTAAAAATGTTCCGTCCTCATAAATGGGAATTAAGGCGCCTCCCCTGGCACCAATGGCAATCATCTCATTTAATGAAAACCCCTGTTCCTCCAAAGCGCTTAACAGGTTCTGGCACCGGAACTCGTATTGATCCTGGATCTCCCTATGCTTCGCCAATTCCTCACTGGAATGAGGGACCGTTTTGTCTAAAATCTTTTCTCCTTCTTCTGTAAAAACAGTAATCTTTGTTGATGTGGAGCCTGTGTTGATAATCAGATATTTATCTCTCATATTGCCTCCTCCTTTTTGATTGCTTTATTTTCCATACTTTCTTTTCAGGAAACCTTCTCCAATTGCAGGGAACATAATATAAATCAACGCATCCTCATCACAGGTTGCAAGCCCTTTCCCATATGCCTCTTCTCTCCCTTTCTCCCATGCCGGCTCCAACAAATCTCCCGGACGGCATGTGATAGAGTTCAATTTTTCTCCCGACTTTTCTGCCAGTTCCTGGTTTATAGGCCCTGGTGCCTTTCCATATTTGCCCTTTACGTATTCTTTTACTTCCTTAGGCATCATTTTATATCGTTCTCCCATCATCACATTGAAGGTCGCTTGGGAGCCTACCATCTGCGCAAAGGGAGTTGCAAGAGGCGGATATCCCATATCCGAGCGAACCCTGTACACCTCCTCAAGAATCTGAGGAAGCTTCTCCATCTGCCCCATCCCCTTCAACTGGCTTTCCAGGTTGGACATCATGCCTCCGGGAATCTGATGACGGCTGATGCCACTGTCCACGCCCACAAACCCGCTCAAAGTATCGGCATGCTTTTTCCGAAGTCCCATAAAATAGTTGTTAATATCTTCCAGAAGCTCCAAATCAAATTCCGGGTCGTAGCAGGTCCCTTTCAGGGCAGAGGCGAAGGTCTCTACAGGAGGAAGGGAAGTGCCCCAGGCCAAAGCAGAAGTAGCTACATCCACGGCGGATACTCCTGCCCTAATGGCCTCCCAGTATTCCAAATCCATCATGCCCCCGCCGCAATGTCCATGGAAATAGATGGGAACGGAAAGAGCTTTTTTCATAGCCGTCACCAGCTCAAAAATCTCTGCCGGCCGGAACATACCGGCCATGTCCTCCAAATAAACCGAATCGGCACCAATCTCTATGTAATCTTTTGCATAATTGATATAAAGTTCCGGTGTATGTACCGGGCTTTTACATACTGCCAGGCATGCCGCTACTTTTTTTCCGTGTTTTTTGATCGCTCTGATAGCTGTCTCCGTATTTCTCACATCATTAAGCCCGTCAAAGACTTCAAAAATATCAATGCCATTTTTAACCGCCAATTCAACAAACTTCTCTACAATATCATCCGGATACTGTTGATACCCTACCAGGTTTTGTCCCCGAAGCAGCATACGCAAAGGCGTCCTCTTAAATGCCGCTTTAAACTTTCGAAGTCTTTCCCACGGATCGTCATTTACAAATCGGATACAGGAATCAAAAGTAGCTCCTCCCCAGCACTCTATGGCCTCATACCCTACCTGGTCCATCTTGCTTAAAATCGGAAGAAATTCCTCTGTAGTGATACGCGTAGCCAGAAGAGACTGTTGTCCGTCCCTTAAATCTACATTCACAAGCCCCAGCTTTCTTTTCGATCCGGTTCCATAGGGAACCATGTTATTCTCCTTCTTGAACAAACCGCCAAACATGCTGCTCCTCCTTTGCCGCTAT
>CAYWRB010000260.1:0-4601 GCA_964460025.1 uncultured Hungatella sp. | reverse complement strand
CCTGTCTGGCAGGATGGGTTGCCAATGCGGAGCCGGACAATACTTACCGTCCGCTGTTTGTAAGCGCAGACACAGGTGCAGGTGGAAACCGTTCTTATTATAAGAATCCGGAGGTTGACAAACTGGTTGACGATGCTTCCGTAAACCCGGATAAGGCTGCTGTTCAGAAGGATTATGAGACCATTCTTAAGACTCTGTCTGATGATGCGGTATGGGTTCCGCTGTATTCCCCGACGGGTATGTTGGCAAGACAGGCTGGGCTGCAGGGTGTAACACCGTCACCCATTGGAATGCATGATTTCTACAGCATTCATTATTAATTGACAGGGATTTTTGTGTGTACCATGGCGACCTGGCTTTTCCGGCCGGGTCGTTGTGGCAAATTTTATATAGAAGGAGGAATTCGCCATGTATAAGTATGTCATCAAACGTCTTATCATGTTAATCCCAGTTGTAATCGGTGTCTCCTTCCTGGTTTTCTTTATTATGTCACTTGCACCGGGAGATACGGCAAGAATTATCCTCGGTGAAGATGCTCCGATGGAAGCGATAGAGGCTCTTAATGAAGAACTGGGGCTTAACGATCCGCTGCTTGTCCGGTATGGCCGCTATATGTGGGATCTGGTTCATGGGGACCTGGGAACTTCTTACCGTTCAGGCCGTTCTGTGTTCAGCGAGGTAATGTCCAGATTTCCGGATACGCTGAAGCTGGCTTTCTGGGGAATGCTGTTTGCCATTGTGCTGTCCATTCCCATCGGTATTATTTCCGCTACGAAACAGTATTCTCTCATGGACAGTGTCAGCATGGTGTTTGCCCTGTTAGGTGTGGCTACCCCTAACTTCTGGCTGGGGCTTATGCTGATTATCGGTTTTTCCCTGCATTTAAGATGGTTTCCGTCCGGAGGTTCGGAAGGGTGGAAGGCACTGGTGCTTCCTGTTATCACCCTGGGAACCGGATGTATGGCCAACATTACAAGAACTACCCGCTCCTCCATGCTGGAGGTTATCCGCCAGGATTACATCCGCACGGCAAAGGCAAAGGGTGTGGGCAGAAGAAGCGTCATCTACAAGCATGCCTTGAAAAATGCCCTGATTCCCGTAGTGACGGTAATCGGACTTCAGTTCGGTTCTCTTTTAGGCGGCGCCGTTCTGACGGAGACCGTGTTTTCCTGGCCGGGCGTGGGAACCTATCTGGTCAACAGCATTAAGTCCAAGGATACCCCGTCAGTATTAGGCTGTGTGATTATCTTTTCCATTTGTTTCAGTATTGTAAACCTCTGTGTTGACATTTTATATGCCTACATAGACCCGAGAATCAAATCAAAATATAAATAGGAGGTGACAACATGGAAAATCAGAGAGCAAAAAAACGCAGTATGTTTGTGGAAGTGTGGCAGCGTCTGGTAAAGAATAAAATGGCCATGGTGGGGTTGGCAATTATCATTCTTTTGGCATTATGTGCCATTTTTGCCGATGTCATCGCAGATTATGATACCAAGGTTGTCGCCCAGAATATTTCCAATCGTTTGAAGGGCCCCAGCGCGGAGCACTGGTTTGGAACGGATGAGTTCGGCAGAGACATTTTTGCCAGAATGATTCACGGCTCCAGAGTTTCCCTGGTGGTGGGGTTAATTTCCGTATCCGTGTCCCTGATTGCAGGCGGTACCTTGGGGGCATTTGCCGGCTACTACGGCGGCAGAGTTGACAATGTGATTATGCGTGTTATGGATATCTTCCTGGCAGTTCCCAGTATTCTTCTGGCAATTACCATCGTGGCCGCATTGGGAACCAATCTGGTAAATGTGATGCTGGCAATCGGAATCTCCGGAACTCCCGGTTTTGCCCGGATTGTCCGTGCAGCGGTAATGAGTGTGAAGGATCAGGAGTTTGTAGAGGCCTCCAAGGCTATCGGAGCCAGCAATGCGACGATTATTTTCAGGGAGATTATTCCCAACTGTTTGGCCCCCATTATTGTGCAGGCAACCTTGTCGGTGGCAGGTGCCATCTTGTCTACGGCTTCTTTAAGTTTTATTGGATTGGGTGTTCAGCCGCCGGATCCGGAGTGGGGCGCCATGCTTTCCAGCGGGCGTGATTTCCTGCGTGACGCAGTGCATCTGACCTTATTCCCCGGCCTGGCTATCGTGGTTACCATTCTGGCGCTGAATCTGCTGGGCGATGGGCTCCGTGATGCCTTAGACCCAAGATTAAAACAGTAGGGAGGCTTTAGCTATGGCAGACAATGAGACGAAATATACGTTAGAGATAAAAGATTTGCAGGTGAAATATAAGACCATGGACGGCGTGGTGGAGGCGGTCAACGGAATTGATTTGTCTATTGAAAAGGGAAAAACCCTGGGCCTGGTGGGAGAGACCGGGGCTGGGAAGACTACCACGGCGCTTTCCATCCTTCGGTTAGTGCCCAACCCTCCGGGGGAGATTACAGGAGGCAGCATTACCCTGGAAGGGAAAGATTTATTTGCATACAGTGAAAAAGAGATGGAGACCATCCGAGGCGACCAGGTGTCCATGATATTCCAGGATCCCATGACTTCCCTGAATCCTGTGATTACCGTAGGAGACCAGATTGCGGAGGTGATTCAGCTCCATGAAAAGATAGATGCCAAGAAGGCTATGGAAAAGGCGAAGGAGATGCTGGAGATGGTAGGCATCCCGGGAAACCGGGCATCGGAGTATCCTCACCAGTTTTCCGGCGGTATGAAACAGAGGGTTATCATTGCCATGGCTTTGGTGTGCAATCCTCATCTTCTGATTGCGGATGAGCCTACCACGGCCCTGGATGTTACGATTCAGGCCCAGGTGCTGGACCTGATGCAGAAGCTGAGAGAGAAATACGGCACTTCCATGCTGATGATTACCCATGACCTGGGGATTGTGGCAGAGGTATGCGATGATGTAAGTATTATGTATGCCGGGCGGATTGTGGAGCACGGCACGCTGGAGGATATTTTCAACCATACTAGCCACCCTTACACGGAGGGGCTGTTTGGTTCCCTGCCGAATATTGAGGACAGGACGGCGGAGTTGAAACCCATTCCGGGCCTGATGCCGGATCCTACCAACCTTCCCGGCGGGTGTGTGTTCCATCCCAGATGCAAGTACTGTAAGGAGATATGCAAATCCCGAGTTCCGGTGACCACCAGGCTGTCAGATACCCATATCGTGTCCTGTCTGGCGTATGAAGAAGGAACCGGAGTTACGTTAGGAGGTGACAAGGCATGAGCGACGTTTTGCTGGAGGTAAAAAACCTGAAAAAATATTTTAATACTCCCAATGGAGTGCTTCATGCTGTGGATGATGTCAGCTTCACTCTGGAGAGAGGAAAGACGCTGGGAGTCGTAGGAGAATCGGGATGTGGGAAGTCTACAACGGGACGTGCCATCTTAAGGCTCCATGAGCCTACCAGCGGAGAGGTGATTTTTGAAGGGAAGGATATTACCAAGGCTTCCAGCCAGGAGATGCGCCACCTCCGCTCTCAGATGCAGATTATCTTTCAGGATCCGTTTGCTTCCTTAAATCCCAGGAAGACGGTCAGCGAGATTATCGGAGAGCCTTTGCGGCTTTACAAGGTTCATAAGAATAAAAAGGAGCAGGAGGACCATGTTCTGGAACTGATGGAGCTGGTAGGATTGTCTGACAGGCTGGTGAATACTTACCCCCACGAATTGGACGGAGGAAGGCGCCAGAGAATCGGGATTGCAAGGGCTTTGGCTATGAAGCCTAAGTTTATTGTGTGCGATGAGCCGGTATCCGCGCTGGATGTGTCCATTCAGGCTCAGATTCTGAATCTGCTTAAGAAACTTCAGAAGGAATTGGGGCTTACTTATATTTTTATTACTCATGATTTGTCGGTGGTGAATTATTTCTCGGATGAGATTATGGTTATGTATCTGGGGAAGGTGGTGGAGCATACTACCTCCGAGCAGCTGTTTGCTCATCCGACTCATCCTTATACCAAGGCTTTGCTGTCAGCGATTCCTGTGCCTAAACTGGGGGCGAAGAAGGAGAGGATTCTTTTGAAGGGAGAGATTACTTCTCCGATTAATCCGAAACCGGGGTGCCGGTTTGCGCCCAGGTGTGAGTATGCGAAGGAAAGCTGCTTTGCGCAGACGCCGGAACTGAAGGAGAATGAGAAGGGGCATTTTGTGGCTTGTCATTTTGCTAAGGAGTTTTAGAAGGGGGGCCGCCCGGAGAGGGAATGATATTGTTTTCTCCTGGGCACGCTCGCGCTACGTGAAGAGCGTAGCGGTACATAAGGCGCTAAAAGACAGCGCCTAAGTACCGACGGTCTTCAAGTACCCTGGAGAAAACAATATCATTCCCTCTCAGGGCTACTTTATCTCGGATGGGCAAACGTTAGATAAATGACATTGAATCTTGAAAAAATGTCCCACAGTATGATTAACCAAATTATTCATTATGCCCGCGAAAACGTAGCTTCGGAGGAATGGTGAAACATCTGTAGACCATTTTCCACGTCAGTACTTAGGCTGTGTCCTTTACAGCCTTAGTACTGCTACGTGGAAACCTGAGCGAGAGCGTGTCGGAAGATGTTTCACCATTCCACCGAAGCGGCCCTCTCG
>CAYWRB010000259.1:0-4605 GCA_964460025.1 uncultured Hungatella sp. | reverse complement strand
AAACCGTATGCGTTTTACCTTGGAGTGTATTGAAGCGATTCAGAAGAATGTTCCCAAAGATTTCCCGGTTCTGGTGAAATTTACTCCGGTTCACAGAGTGGAGGGCTTCCGCACTCTGGACGAAGGGAAAGAGATGGCTAAGATTTTTGAGAAGGCAAAAGTTACGGCTCTTCACGTAGACACCGGATGTTATGAAGAGTGGTATCAGGCCATCACCACAGTTTACAGCAGTGAAGGCCACAAGCTGGACGTACAGAAGGCCATAAAGGAGATTGTGGATATTCCTGTACTGGGCGACGGAAAACTGTTTAATCCGGAACTGGCAAAGCAGGTGGTAGAGGAAGGAATTCTGGATTATGTGGGTATGGGCCATCAGATGCTGGCGGATCCCCACTGGGCCAACAAGGTAAAGTCCGGGCATACGGAAGATATCACCCCCTGTGTGGGATGTAACGAATGTCTTTTGGCCGGATTCAGCGGAAAACATTATTACTGCGCGGTAAATCCTACCTGTTATGCGGAGAAGGAATATGCGCTGCCTAAGCCGGACGGCACCAGGAAGCGTATTTTGGTCATTGGCGGAGGCCCTGCAGGGATGGAGGCAGCTGTCACGGCCAGACGCAGGGGATTTGACGTAGACCTTCTGGAAAAGACCAATCGCCTGGGCGGAACCTTGTGGCCGGCCGGAGGTCCGGATTTCAAGGCGGATGTTCTGAGGCTGATTAAATATCTGGAGACACAGTGTTACAAATTGGGGGTAAATGTACGGCTGAACACAGAGGCAACTGCCGAGAACCTGAAAGGCGGTACATATGACAAGGTGATTTTGGCAGCCGGTGCATCACCGGTTACTCCGAAGATTGAAGGTATCGAGCATACCATTCCTGCCTGCGATTATCTGACCCACAAGGCAAAAGTCGGAAAACGTGTGGTAGTGATCGGAGGTGGATTGGCCGGAACAGAGGCAGCCTGCGATATTGCGGTGAATGCAGAGTCCGTAACCATTGTGGAGATGCTTCCTGACATTTTGGCCGCTGCCGCCCACTGCCTGAATAACGACCAGCATTTAAAGAATATGGTGAAGGAACGGGGCGTTAAGGTAGAGGCAGGTGCAAAAGTCACAAAGATTACTCCTGACAGCGTTACCTTTGAGAGGGATGGCCAGACCGTTACGCTGGAATGTGACACGGTATTGAACGCCGTTGGATTTAAGTCCAATAATCAGCTGGAGGAACTGCTGGAAGATTTGTATGAGGATGTTGCGGTGGTAGGTGATGCAGTTGCACCCAGAAAAATTCTCACTGCGGTCCATGAAGGGTATCATGCCATTCGGGTGATGGAGTAAAGAGAACCTCCAAATAAAATGAGATAAAGGCAGCCGATTGTAAAAGGTCGGCTGCCTTTCGCCATACTTATGGATTTTTACGAATTTTGCAGCAAATGCAGAGCCTTATGCTGGACTGTTACGAATCGTTACAAAATATTTCTAATAAGATCTTTAGGTGGCTGACAATTCGAAAGACAGGTGGTAAAATAACATGGAAATACTTGTAATATAGATGCTTTACAAAAGAGTGATGTATTGTGAGAGAATGTGGAAGGAACAGAAAATGAAGAAATTTTGGCTTTATTTGGCCGTACCTGCGGTCCTGTTAAATGGCTGTCAGCGTCAGAAGGCAGCTTTGGAAGAGGCGGGAAGTCTGGTAGTAGAAAGTAGTGGGAATGAGGGTAAAACAGACGAAGATAAGAGTAAAACAGACGCGGATGAGAAAAGAGCAGCCGGAGGTAAGGCTGATGTTAGTGATTCGGAGACAATAGAAGCCGAGAAGAAAAAACAATCTGAGTCCGGGATCATAAACGAGGCTCCCTTCTTTGGCTCCACCGTATCGATCACCCAGTCGGAAAGGGACCAGGCATACCAGATCACGGAGGCAGAGATCGAAGCCATGGTCCGGGAGGCGGCATGGGATTTGAATACGGTGGTAAAGAACGGGCAGACCGTGGTCCTTAAGCCCAATCTGGTACAGATGATTGTGGACTCCACCGGAGAGATTCTGGATCAGGAGGTCAATGGGATCACTACGGACTGGCGTGTCACCAAGGCGGTTCTTAAGATGGTGAGAGAGTTAAACCCTGACGGAAAAGTTTATATTATGGAGGGATCTGCCACAGGCCCTACCAGCAAAGTGATGGAACACTACCATTATACCCAGGAGTATATGGATGGAGTAGACGGATTTATCAGTCTGGAGGAGGATTGTGGAGGCTGGAGGGATTTTGATGCCTCAGAAGTGGTAAAGGTTGATACACCCGACGGGCTTCTTCATAAGTCCTATTATTTTAATAAGATTCTCTATGATGCAGATGTGGTTATCAGTATACCTGCTCTTAAGACCTCCTCCGGGGTGATCGTGACTGCAGGAATCAAAAATGTCAGCATTGGAACGCCTCCCGGCAATCTGTACGGTCTGGGACCGGATGCTCCCAGCAAACGGAACATGGTCTCCCATAAGATTGTGGACGGAGAATTGGACAAATGGATCTATGATTACTACAAGGCGAAACCAATAAATTACGTGATTGTAGACGGCCTCCAGGGATTCCAGAGTGGTCCGGTTCCCATGTCCTCAGAACGGAAGGAGACTGACAAGATGAATATGCGGCTGGTTCTTGCGGGGAAGGATCCGGTGGCTGTGGACACGGTGTGCTGTCTGGTTATGGGATGGGATCCGGAGAGTGTAGGTTATTTGAATTTATTTCGGGAGAAGGACGGCTTGGGAAGACTGACGGATGTCCGCATCAGAGGTGTCTATGCAGATGAGGTGAGAAAACATTTTACCATCTTCAGAGAGAATCTGGGAGGAGTTCCTGTTCAGGGGGAAGAAAGACCAAGTCTGTCCGCAGAGGCAGAAACAAACGGAAATCAGATTGTCATTCACTATCAGACAGGTGAGGAAACTCAGAAGATAGAGGTTTTGATAGACGGGATGTTCCAGTGTTCGAAAAAATCCGAGGCAGAAGGAGAGATACACCTGGTCGTTCCGGATTTTTCAAAGGGAAGTCATGAGATCCAGGTGGTGGCCTATGACAGGTTTTTAAATAAGACACTGCTGAGCAAATCGGATGTAAGTACCGGAACTACAGCCGTACTGGCGCCCGGCCAAGGAGAAAACTGATTGGCCGGGGAACAAGACAGTCCAAAACGGATTGCTTCGCATCAACGTTTAATCAGGAGGACGGAGATGTCATTGACGTTGGTTCCTGTGGCGCCTGTTTTTAATAGACCGTCACAGTGTTCTAAGCCGTGATAGGCGTCATTGTCCTGGAGAACGGAAAAGATATCGACTCCCTGCTCTGCCAAAACAGCTGCCGTCTTTCCGTCCACATAGCCTCCTGCGGCATCTGTCGGGCCGTCAGTACCATCGGACCCTACGGAGAAGACAGCTGTGTTTTCAAAACCTGCAATGCCTGGAGCGGCGGCTAAGGCCAGTTCCTGATTCCGTCCGCCCAGTCCATGCCCAGTCAGATGAACCACGGTTTCTCCGCCGGCGATGAAGGCCAGACTTTTGTCAGTGGTCTGGTGATACTGGGCGATGTTGGACAGGAATACGCCGGCATCCCTGGCGGTACAGGACAGGCTGGCAGTCAATACCATTGGCCGGTAACCCAGCTCCAGACAGGCGTTTTCCGCTGCCAGGCATAACTGCCGTACACTTCCGGTAACATGGGTTTCCACATTGTCAAGGGTCTTGGGAGTCTCTTCCTCTAAAAGTGTTCTCATCTGCCCGGTAAGAGTCAGATGATATTTTTCGGCGATACGGACAGCCTGAGCGGATGTAGAGGAATCCGGATAAGCAGGGCCGGAGGCAATCATATCCAGAGGATCTCCAATGATATCGGACAACACCACGGAGAATACTTTGGCAGGGGCACATAGAGCGGCAAATTTACCGCCTTTTACTGCGGAAAAACGTTTGCGGATGGTATTCATCTCCACAATATCTGCGCCGCAGGCCAGAAGTTCTTTGGTAAGCCGATCCATATCGGCGGCAGGAATCAAAGGCTTCTCAAATAAGGCGGAGCCGCCTCCGGAGAGAAGGAACAGCACCGTATCTTCAGGTTTCAGTCCGGTGACAGCATTGATGGCCGCCTGGGTGGCTTTGTAAGAGTTTTCATCGGGAACAGGATGACCGGCCTCAAAAATTTCCAATCCTTTTAGAGGTCCTTTACTGTGATCATATTTGGTGATTACCACACCATGGGACAGACGTGTTCCCAGTACATCTACGGCAGCCTTGGCCATCTGCCATCCGGCTTTGCCCACAGCTATCAGAATCAACCGTCCTTCGCCAAAGTGAGCCTGTTCCAAAGCTTTTTGTACGGCAGTGTCCGGCTGTGCGGCATGGAGAGCTTTTCTGATAATCTGTTGAGCATCATTTTGAAGTGTCATGGTATTCTTCCTTTCTTTTTTATGTTGAATAGAGGCGTAACAAGAAGTTTTGATTCTATTTATTATAGCGGATGAAGCAGGGGAGCGCAACCGTGCAGTGAAAATTTATTTCCGCGAGCAACGAGCCAAGTGGGCATGCTTGCATGCACATTTGG
>CAYWRB010000258.1:0-4630 GCA_964460025.1 uncultured Hungatella sp. | reverse complement strand
CGTCCGTCAAATCCCAGCACACCATTTTCAGGCAATACCTCTTTCAAATATTCGTTGACCGACGGCACTCCTTCCTGGCCCATCTTCTGCAGCGTAAATCCGCTTCCCTCCAACTGCTTTGCCGCCTGCACAAAATATCTTCCGTCGGTCCACAGACCGGCCTCCTGTGCCGTCACCACAGCCGTTCCTGCGGAACCGGTAAATCCTGTCAAATATTTCCGGCATTTAAAATACTCTCCCACATACTCAGATTCATGAAAATCCGATGTAGGCACCAGATACGCGTCCACTCCCTTCTCCGCCATCAAACTTCTCAACTTCTCCAGTCTGTCATTCATACTCCAAATCTCCTTCTCTGCTATATTAAATGAAAATGCTCACATGCTCTGTAGACTCCGTCCTCCCCGATATCCGAAGTCACATAATCTGCCGCTTCCTTCAATTCCGGTACTCCGTTTCCCATAGCAATCCCCACTCCGGCGGCCTCTATCATCTCCATATCATTCATGCTGTCTCCGAATGCGTATGTATCTCCTATCTCCACTCCCCAATATTCACATAGTATCTTAAGCCCGTTAGCCTTGGAATTCTTCCGTTCCAGCACATCTGCCCCTTTGCCGCCTCCAAATAGAGGACATTTCAGTTCCGGAAATGCTTTTTCCAGCCGTCCGGCCCCTTCCGGATTTCCAATATAGGCAAGGGTACGAATGTTTTGTTCCAACAGCTTCCATGGATCCTGATATCGTCTGTTTGACTCTCCCCAAAGCCTTATGTCATGGGCCGTCACATGTTCCGAATGGGTATAGTAATCATCATCTCCCAAGGTAACTCCCACTGCCAGCCCCTCATTCTCCGCAAATTTCAAAATTCCTTTTACCAGTTCCTTTGACATAACCGTCTCATATAAGCACGTATCTCCCACGGTTATTCTGGTTCCGTTGTTATGGATAATGGCATCTGCCCTGACCAAATCCTTATATTGGCGGCTGTAATAATTATCCATATCTCTTCCGGTAGCAAGGACAATATAAAAATTGTCTCGCAGCCTGTCAAGAGCCTCCATGGCACTGTCCGGAATCTTATAAGTTGAGTGATCTAAAAGCGTCATATCCAGATCAAAACTGACGATTGATTTCATGATTTTTCCTCCACACAGCCTATCATATCTCATACTTAAAATTTTTTCAAGAAAATGCTTTTCAAATTGCCATTCTTTTGGTATAATGTATGAGTACGGAGTATGGCGTAGCTTGGTAGCGCGCTCGGCTGGGGGCCGAGAGGTCGCAGGTTCAAATCCTGTTACTCCGATTTTATTTTTAATCCTATTAAAAGGCTTCTGATTCCATTGGAATCGGAAGCCTTTTGCTGACATTACCTAAACATTACTCATTATATGATATTAACTCTTGTATCCTATCTGTCAGTACCCTCTGTCAATCCACCGAAATCAGCTCATATTCCCTGGTTCCAAAGCCCAGTTCTGCCGCCGCTTCAATGGTATGAACTCCGTGTCTGGACTCCACTCTCTCAAGGAAATGCTCCCGCCCCGGGTCATCGGACTTGTAGATGAAATCCAGGCAGGCCTGGTCAAGGGCCACCGGGTCAAGGGAGGAAAGGATTCCGATATCCTTCATACATGGATCCTCTGCCACTGCACAGCAGTCGCAGTCAACAGACAGATTGCACACCATACTGACAAATGCCATATTTCCTTTAAAATACTCCACAATACTGCCGGCCGCTTCTGCCATTGCCTCGCAGAATGCATCCTGCTCTGCCGTGTGCTGCCACACGATATTCTGATCATCCGTATATCCGCCGGAATGAATCAGAGATTTTCCCTCGCTGGAGGCACAGCCGATGGCAAGCTGCTTTAAAGCGCCGCCGTAGCCTCCCATCGGATGTCCTTTAAAATGAGACAACACCAGCATGGAGTCGTATTCAGCCATACTCTGTCCTACATGGTTCTCCTTCAAAACCTTTCCGCCTGAAATCGGCAGTACCAAATCCGGCTTCCTGGCATCCATCAGGTCTACCTGAAAATATTTGCTCCATCCGTGCTCTTCCATCAGCTCTCTATGCTTCTCTGTGGTATTCCTGGCTCCGTCATAGGCCGTATTGCATTCCACAATCGTCCCATTTACCTTCTCTACCATAGGACGCATAAATTCAGGATGCAGGTAATTCTGATTTCCTTTCTCACCGGAGTGAACCTTGACTGCTACCTTTCCCGGCAGGTCCTTTCCAAGCATCTGATACATTTTGATAACTGCTTCCGGTGTAAGCTCTTTCGTAAAATATACTTTTGCTTTTTCCATCCTTTCACCTCGTCATTTTGATAAAATTTTGAAACTGCCATTTGCATCATGCCGCTTTTATAACTGCTATCAATTATAATAAGTTTTTTTAAATATGTCAAATATGCCTCCGCAATGACATCTATTCCGGAATATCCGTACTGTTACTATCGAAATACTCCAGCTGCCAGATATATCGGTTCCTTCTAAAATACAGACACACTCCAATCCCGGCGAATGCAATCACGAAAAACAAAAATGCTGCGCCGGATCCTTTTCCGTTTCCAAACATTTTTATGAAAAGGCTTCCTTCTCCCTGCCTCTCCATAACCGGTTCAAACACCTTATCTACCAGAAAACCTCCCAGGAAGTATCCGATTGGTATGGTAAAAAACTGCAGGGAATTCCGCACCGAATATACCCTTCCCTGCATACTCTCCGGAATATGAAGACGCATGATGGCATCCAGATTGGTGCTCATCAAAGGTATGGCAATCCAGCCAAGAAAGCCTCCGATACACCATACAAAAGGCGTTCTGCCAAATGCCAGAAGAAAATTTTCCGTGCTCATGGAAAACAGCAGACAATTACAGATTACCCTGACCCGGCTTTTGGGTTCTTTCACAAAAGACGCCAGAATACTTCCTGCAAAAGTAGTGATACCAATGACCGCATTTACCATGCCCAGAGCCTTTTGGCTTCCACCGTTTCTGGAAAGCATCATGGCCGGAAATGCCGCATCATAGACAGAGGCCACCAGATTGATGGCTGCCAAAAACAGAATCAGATAAAAAATGCCCTGTTCTTTCTTTAAATAGGCAATCCCCTTTTTCGCGGAAACTATAAGTGTCTCCCGGACCGTTTTTTCCTCCTGATATTCCGGGATATGGATCCCGAACATCAAGGTAATAAAGGCGACAAAAAAGGTAAACAAGTCAAAGGCAACCACAGCCCCCATACCTGCAATCCCCAAAACCGCCGTGGCAATGATGGGAGTCATAATCGAATTCAGAGAGCTGGAAAAGTATTTCAGCCCTCCAACCTTCTGATAATATTTTTTCGGCAGCACTCTGGTAGTCGCCACCTCCGAGGCCGGCTGCTGTACTGTGTTCATCAGTCCGTTTACTGCATTGATCAGATACAGATGACCAATCCGCAGCTGATTCCTCCAGAGCAATACCAACATAGCCACAGTTGTCAATGCGGCTATGGTATCACATACCAGCATGGTAATTTTTTTATTCCACCTGTCACTTAAGGCGCCGGCAAAGATACTGAATACCACATAGGGCGCATAAGAACTTACCATCAAAAGGGCGGTCATCAGCGCCGACCCCTTCTGTGAATAAGACCAGATCACCAGTGCATAGCTGGTCATGGCACTGCCAAGGCCGGAAAATGACTGAGTGATCCAAAGAAGAAGGAATGTTTTCATTTCCTGAATGGTTTTTAAATGTTGTTTCATAAGACTTTGCTCCTTTTCAAGTGAAATTATATTTTACTTAAATTTACTTAAAATTCACAAAGTCCCTCGAGCAGTTCTTACTGCTTCCTTACTCCATGCAATCCTGCTCTAAAAGACTTTGCATGGAGATGCTGCAATGCACAAAACCATAGATTTAGCCTCCTGTATATTTATAGATTCCCGGAATCTTATTTTATTTCATGGGACATTACATCCCGTGAAACTACGTTCTATGAAACACGTTCTATGAAACAAAATCGCTCCCCGTGGAAGCAGACTCCGGGAATACATTCTAATATGTGCTCACGATCTCTTGATACTTCATGTTGCCAACTCTTCGCTCCAGAATCGTTAGACGGCTTGAAAAAGCTTCCATCCTCTTTAGCAGCAAAGCGGCATTATTCTCTTCCAGTCTCGTAATCTGATAGTATTGATTCAGTTCATCTACCTTTTTCTCTGTCGACTGAATACTGTCTTCCAAAATTCCTCTCGTACGCTCCAACTCCTGCAGAACAAGATTCTCTGATTTTGCCAGACGTCTATCCATTTCCTTCAGCATTCTGGAACCTGATCTTCCGATAGAGCTATCCATTTCCTTCTGTAACTTGATCTCTGATCTTCCGATTCGGCTATCCATTTCCTTCAGTATCCGGTCTTCGGATTCCCCGATACGGATATCTACTTTATTCAGTATCCTCTCTTCGGATTCTCCGATACGAAGATCTACTTCCTTCAGTATCCTCTCTTCGGATTCTCCGATACGAAGATCTACTTCCTTCAGTATCCTCTCTTCGGATTCTCCAATACGAAGACCTACTTCCTTCAGTATCCTATCCTCGGATTTTCCGATGCGGATATCTACTTCCTT
>CAYWRB010000257.1:0-4644 GCA_964460025.1 uncultured Hungatella sp. | reverse complement strand
TTCCCTATTCTCTGCAGGAAGCCGTTTTTGACAGCAGAACTCGCAGGAATCTCAACGGACCTTTTGACAGTGCTGAGGATGCAGTTGCTTCCATGCTGGAGGATTAGTCCATGTATAAAATTGTCTATACGAATCGTATGAAGAAAGATGCTAAACAGATGAAAAAGAGAGGCAAGGATATGAATAAGCTTGTTTATGTTCTTTCACTGCTTGCCAGTGGTACATCCTTGCCTCCCCAATATAAAGACCATTGTCTGTCAGGCAATCTGAGGGACTTTAGGGAGTGTCATATAGAGCCGGATTGGTTGCTTATGTATCAGATTTACGAAGATATGCTTATTCTTTCAGCTACTGCAACCGGAAGTCACGCTGATCTGTTTGGAAAATAAAGGAATTTTTTATTCTCTTCAGCTTTCCGTTACTGTTCAGTGGTCAGCTTGAAACAAATTAGCCGATGGTATATACTGGATTGCAGTAGAAACCATCGGTATTCTTTATCTAAATATCTCGGATACCTGGACGAACAGGTTCGCTCTCTCTTCTTGGCGCATCATAACCAGCATGCTCATGCATTCGCACAAATGCTCGATGCTCTCGAAACTTCGGAACTTGATTGCTTCCCTGGAGGAAAGACGCCTACGGCTTACCGGCAAGGCGTAACTTTCTTTTAAGTTCAGCTATCTCGTTATCTTTTCCCTTATTTTCCTTAAGTACAGCTTCCTTCTGCTCCATTATCGTTTCAAGCAGCTTCTGCTTCTCATCTACCACCGCCTCGAGCTGCTCTTTCTGCTCTTTCACCTCGTCTACTTCTTTCTGAAGCTCCTCTATCATATATTTCAATGTATTCTGATCCAATATCCTCAATGCTTCCGAAAACATATCCAACACCTCCTCCGGCTTCTGACGGAGCATGGCTATCTCCTCATAAATCTCCTCCAGCCAAGGATACTCCTCCAGTACCCTTTCCGCATCCTTTAAGTCCTCCGTAGTCAGTAGCGACAACCATGCGGTCTGCTCACTTCTGTCTTTAGGATACGGGAATTTCCGGAACACGTCAAGTGCTATCAGGAAATATTCCTGAAGAAATTCCATATCCAGGCCGGTATATTGGCAAAAGAAAAAAGTCTTGACAATTCACAGAACCTGGAGTAGAATACGACACATAAGTAGCTTCCAGTGATAATACAGGAAAGCAACTGCAGGAGGAGACAAGATGTACAATTCAAAATCCATGATGATGAATATGTATATGATGAACGGCATGGAGATGTGCCGTATGTTCATGTGCATAAAAATCGAATGGTTTTGATGGTCTGTATGGACAGTGCTTGCAGGGAAAAGACGAAGAGATACCGATTTTGGGATATCTGTAAAAGTTGAATTCGAGCCGTGGGTCTATGAGACTTACGGCTTTTTGATTTTAAGAAAGGGGGACGCACGGTGGAAAAGCCTATTATTCGGATTCAAAATTTGGGGAAGACTTTTAAGACCGCTGCCGGTGAGGTGAAGGCTCTGGACAATATCAATCTGGATATCTGTCAGGGGGAAATTTTCGGGATCATCGGGCTTAGCGGGGCAGGTAAGAGTACGTTGGTGCGGTGTATCAATTACTTGGAGGTGCCTACGGAGGGAGATGTGTTCTTTGAAGGGGAGAGGCTGGCAGGGATGACGGGGGCGCAGCAGAGGAAGACCAGGCAGAGCATGGGCATGATCTTTCAGCAGTTTAACCTTCTGGCTCAGAGAAATGTGATTCGGAATGTATGCTTTCCTCTGGAACTGGCAGGGGTGCCAAAGAAGGAGGCCAGGGAACGGGCCATGGAGCTTTTGAAGACCGTGGGGCTGGAAGATAAGGCCAAGTCTTATCCGGCCCAGCTGTCCGGGGGGCAGAAGCAGAGAGTGGCCATTGCCAGGGCGCTGGCTACCAATCCCAAGGTGATTCTGTGTGATGAGGCCACCAGTGCTTTGGATCCCAATACCACCAAGTCGATTTTATCTCTTTTAAAGGAAATAAACCGGACCATGGGAGTGACGGTGATTGTGATCACCCATGAGATGGCGGTGATCGAGGCCATCTGCGACAGGGTGGCAATCATTGACAGCAGCCATATTGCGGAGGTAGGAACGGTATCGGAGATTTTCTCAGAGCCTAAGTCCAGGATTGGAAGGCAGCTGATTCTGGGGGATGCGGTGGAACGGGTGGATTTTGGCAATGCCAGACAGATTCGCATTACCTTTGACGGCCGGGAGTCTACGGAGCCGGTGATCTCCAATCTGGTTCTGGCCTGTAAGGTTCCTATCAACATTATGTATGCGGCTACCAAGGATATCGGCGGTACGGCTATGGGGCAGATGATCGTCCAGCTTCCGGAAGGGGAGGCGGATGCTGCCAGGGTGATTCATTATCTGCAGACAGTGAAAATTCCATTTGAGGAGGTGACGGAACATGACGTTTGATGCGACGACCATTGCTATGTTAAAGACAGGAATTTGGGAGACGTTTTATATGGTGGCTTTGTCTTCGTTTCTGGCGTATCTGATAGGGCTGCCTTTGGGGATTATACTGGTGGTGACGGACAATGATGGGATATATCCGATTCCGTGGCTGCAGAAGATTCTGGGGCTGGTGATCAACCTGATGCGGTCGGTCCCGTTTTTGATCCTTTTGTTTATTGTGCTTCCTTTGTCCAAGATCGTGATCGGTACCAGAATCGGATCGCCGGCTATTATCATACCGTTAACCATTGCGGCGGCGCCTTATGTGGCGAGAGTGGTGGAATCTTCTTTCAGAGAGATTGACGCAGGAGTCATCGAGGCGGCCAAGTCCATGGGAGCTTCTACCTGGCAGATTATCTGGAAGGTACTGCTTCCGGAATCCAAACCGTCATTGCTGTTGGGCGGGGCGCTGGCCATTACTACGATTTTAAGTTATTCCGCTATGGCAGGATTTACGGGCGGAGGCGGTTTGGGGGCTATTGCGATTAATTATGGGTATTACCGTTATGAACCAGGGCTGATGTGGATCGCAGTGATTCTTTTGGTGGTGATGGTACAGATCATACAGGAAATTGGGAACCGGTGGTCTAAGAAGAGCGATAAGAGGATACGGTAGTGCAGCTTCATGGGTGTTCAGAGGGGCCGCTGGACGAGGGTGCGGTATCGTTCCTTACTGGGCACGCTCGCGCTACGTGGAGAGCGTAGCGGTGCATAAGGCGCTAAAGAACAGCGCCTAAGCACCGACGGTCTCCAAGTACCCATACAGGAACGATACCGCACCCTCGCCCAGCTACGTTGTTGGATAGCCTGGTGAAGAGGATAGAAAAATGTTGTTGGAGATTGTAAGGGCTTTAGGGCTTTTATAATAAATACTATGTGTCATGAGAGGAGAAACGTTATGAAGAGAAAATTGTGTGTAATTGCAGCGGCAGCATTGGTTGTGGGAAGTCTTGCGGGATGCTCAGGAGGAAACAGCGGGGCAGGAGCAGGGACCCAGACGACGGCAGCAGAGGCAGGGACCAAGGCGGAAGAGTCTAAGGCGGCAGAGACCGAGAAAGAGACCGAGACCGAGGCGGCAGAAAAGGCTGCACCGGGAGAGCTAAAGAAAATCGTGGTTGGAGCCAGCCCGGCGCCTCATGCGGAGATTTTAAAGGCGGCCGAAGAGGTTCTGGCTGAGAAAGGGTATGAGCTGGATATCAAGGAATATGTGGATTATATTCAGCCCAACTTGGCTTTGGAATCGGGAGATCTGGACGCCAATTATTTCCAGCATCTTCCTTACCTGGAATCCTTTAACGAAGAGAACGGAACCAAGCTGGTGTCTGCGGCAGCCATTCATTATGAACCGTTCGGCATCTACGCGGGAAAGGCTTCTTCTCTGGAGGAGCTGGCTGACGGGGCCAGGGTGGCGGTGCCAAATGATACCAGCAATGAGGCGAGAGCCCTTCTCCTTCTGGAGGCTCAGGGGTTAATCAAGCTGAAAGAGGGAGCGGATCTGACGGTGACCAAGAATGATATCGTGGAGAATCCGAAGAATCTGGATCTGTATGAGGTGGAGGCCGCTCAGATTCCGCGTATCGTGGAGGATGTAGATATTGCGGTTATCAACGGAAATTATGCCATTGAGGCTGGTTTTAAGGTATCAGAGGCATTGGCAGTGGAGGATTCTGAGTCTATCGCGGCCACTACCTATGGCAATGTGATTGCCGTTCAGGAGGGCAGGGAGAATGACGAGGCCATTCAGGCACTGATCGAGGCATTGACCAGTGAGGAAGTAAAGAAGTTTATGGAAGAAAAGTATGAGGGAGCGGTGGTTCCGCTGTTCTGATAAAGTTATCATATAAAAAAGGAGAGACAGATGGAACAGAAAAATGACATGGCATTAACTTCCATGATACTTGGCATTGCATCCATAGTCCTTTCCTGCTGTTGTTATCTCGGTATGATTCTGGGCAGTCTGGCCATTATTTTTGCCGCTTTGTCCAGAGTGGATGAGATGCACAGGCAGGCGAAGACAGGACTGATTACAGGCATCATCGGAACGATTCTCAGCGTGTTTGCTGTGTGTATACTTATAGTCATAGGCATATTGTCGGCTTTGGAAGAATTAGTTAGGAATGTTTTAATAGTTATTCCTTTTGCATTAGCAAT
>CAYWRB010000256.1:0-4646 GCA_964460025.1 uncultured Hungatella sp. | reverse complement strand
GGCTGTACAATGTCTTAAAAGAGCAGCGCCAGATCAACCCGGGAGTGCTGGAAGACGTTTCCATCGGTGTGGTGATTAACACCGAAGACACCACCACCGTTAGCGATAATGAGCTGAAGCGTCTGGTGGCCAACTCGGCCGGAATTCCGGTTGACACCGTGGATGATAAAGTCACTGTCGTCCGGGCTATGGGTCCGGCCAAAGAAGTTGCGGAGCAGCCTCCGGTGGTACCGGTTACCGGTCCTGGAGCGATCCTTCAGGTGATTCCTCTTCCGGTGCTGATAGCCATCCTTGCAGGTATTCTTTTGGTGATCCTTCTTCTCGTGCTTCTTCTTGTCAGAAGCAGGAAGCGTAAGGCGCCTGAGGTTGTTATGGAAGGTGACGAATTTATTGAAGGCGACCAGATGTCCGGCGGAGAACTTCCGGGTATTGAGGAAGGAGAGCTTCAGTCTGAAGACGGCCAGCCTGTTACCAGAGCAGAGATGGGCGAAGAAGAAGACGAATTTGCCAAGAACGAGGAGATTCTCAATCTCCGTATGCAACGCAGCCTGCGTCTGAAACAGAATATTGGCGACTTTGTAGATCAGAATCCGCAGATTGCGGCCAAGTTGATTCAGAGCTGGCTGAGAGGAGAGGAGGGAGACGACGATGGCAGAGCCCAAAGAAGCAATAATCGAAAGCAGTAGTGCAAAGCCGGAGGGAGAAGCCCCAATCACCGATCCCAAAAGCAAAGCGGCCCTGGTTGTGGTATCCCTTGGAGCCGACAGAGCCTCCCAGATCTATAAATATTTAAACGAAGAAGATATTGAGGAACTTACATACGAGGTGGCGAAGCTGGGGAAGACTTCCAATACCCAGGTGGAAGGAACCTTGGATGAGTTCTATAAACTGTGCCTGACTCATAAGATGATGACTGACGGCGGTCTGGACTATGCCAGGAACGTGCTTGAGAAAGCCTTTGGCGAGTCCACTGCCAGAAACCTTCTGGAGAAAGTGTCAAAAACCCTCCAGTCCAAACCCTTTAACTTCTTTATGAAAGGCGATCCCAAGGCCCTTCTTTCTCTGCTGCAGAATGAGCGGCCTCAGGTTATTGCACTGATTATGGCATATATGGAATCTCAGCAGGCGGCCCAGGTTCTTGAGCAGCTGCCGGAGGAGAAGAAGATCCAGGCTGTTGAGAGCATGGCCCGCATGGACCGTGTCTCTCCCGAGGCTATCGCTATTGTGGAAGAAGAGATGAAGAGAAAGTTTGCTACGATCATTACCAGCGAGGACAACATGAGCCTTGGCGGTGTTGATTACGTTGCGGACATGATGAACCATGTAGACCGCAGCAGCGAGCGTAAGATTTTTGAAGAGTTAGATAAGCGCAATCCTGAACTGGCTCAAAGTATCCGAGAGAAGATGTTTGTGTTCGAAAACATTCTGGATATGGACGATCGTTCCGTGCAGCGTTTTGTCCGGGACTGCGATACCAAAGATATTGTATATGCGCTTAAGAGTGCTACCAAGGAGATGCAGGATATCTTCTTCCGGAATATGTCCAAGCGTATGTCTGATTCTGTCCGCGCCGATTTGGAGATTACCACCAATGTCCGTCTGAAAGACGTAGAAGAGGCACAGCAGCGTATCGTAAATGTGATCCGCAACCTGGAGGAGCAGGGACAGGTAGTCATCAAGAAGGGAGGAGACGACGATATCATCATCTAGACGAATTATCAAACGCACGGATATGACGAAAAAGTCGATGGTAGAACAGTACGTCCCCCCTCTGGAAGATATGTTGACAACCGGAACACCTCGTGTAAAGAAACCGGTGTTCTCCCATGACGGTTCTTTTCTGTTGGAAGAGCTGGAAGCCATATCCCGGGAGCCGGAAGTTTCAGGAGAGCCAGAGGAAGAATGGCAGGAGGAAGAGGAAACTCCGGAAGAAGAGAGGGAGTCTCTTATAGAGGCTGCCAGGGAAGAGGCCAGGCAGGAGGCAGAGAAGATCCTGGAGGAAGCCAGACAGCAGGCAGCAGACATTGTGGAGGCGGCCAGAACTCAGGCCAGAAGTGCCAGAGACCAGGCCAAACGGTCCGGATATCAGGCAGGGTATGAGGAGGGCTGCCAGGAAGGGAAGCAGACAGCGGAGGAAGAGGTCCGGCAGAGATTTCAGAATGATTTTTTAGAGTTTCAGGAAGATATGAAGAAGGCGCTTCAGGCTGTGGACAGGGCGAAGGAAGACTGTGTACATACGTATCTGGAAGAACTGAAGGACTGCGCGGTGGCCATTGGGGAGAAAGTGATTCATATCAGCCTGAAATCCAGCGGCGAGGTCATCAAGCAGATGATTGTTTCCGCTACGGAGAAGCTTAAGAAAACTGCCTGGGTTAAGATTTATATTGACAAATATGATTACGACATGATGATGAAGGCGGATGCGGATGTTTTGGAGGAACTTTCTCACTTATCGGACAATATTAAGTTTATTGTGATGGATAAGGAGGAGGACGGAAGCTGTATCATAGAGATGCCGGAAGAGATTATTGATATCAGTGTCAATACGCAGATTGAGAACATAAGAGATATATTGGAGAATATCAGGATATAGGAGCTTTTGGAGAATGTATGAGAAGATACCGCCTTTGATCGGCAAGTCGGAGACCATCAGCTATATAGGGAAAATAGAAAATGTAGTTGGGATGTCCATGGAGGCTTCCGGCGGCCGGGCCAGTATTGGCGATATCGTTATGATTTATAATGAGGAGCAGAACCGGCAGATGCCGGCGGAGGTGGTGGGGTTTAAGAATGAGCGGATTCAGCTTATGACTTATGAGCCTACCAGCGGGATTGCGTCGGGGAGTTTTGTGAGGAATACCAGGCGGAGGCTGAAGGTGCCGGTGGGGGATTTCCTTCGAGGGAGGATTATCAATGCTTTGGGGGAGCCTATGGATGGGGGAGAAGAACTTCCTAAGTCCAGGCATTATACGGTGAACAGTCCTTATATTAATCCGTTGAACCGGCCTCCCATCAGGGAGAGGCTGGAGTTTGGGATTAAGGCTATTGATGGGCTCAATACCATTGGGAAAGGACAGAGGATTGGGATATTCGCTGGGTCTGGTGTTGGCAAGAGTACCTTGATGGGGATGATTGCTAAGAATGTGAAGACGGATATTAATGTGATTGCCCTGGTGGGGGAGCGTGGGAGAGAGGTTTTGGAGTTTATTGAGAAAGACCTGGGTGAGGAAGGGATGAGGAGGTCCGTTTTGGTGGTGGCTACCTCAGACCAGCCGGCCATGCTCCGTATGAAATGTCCGTTGGTGGCGACTACCATTGCGGAGTATTTTAAGGATCAGGGGTATGATGTGCTTTTGATGATGGACTCTCTTACCAGGTATGCTATGGCACAGAGGGAGATTGGGCTGGCGATTGGGGAGCCGCCGATTGCTAGGGGGTATACGCCGTCCATCTATGCGGAGTTTCCGAAACTGTTGGAGAGAAGCGGGAATTTTGACAGGGGGTCTATTACGGGGGTTTATACGGTGTTGGTGGAAGGCGATGATACCAATGAGCCGATTTCGGATACGGTTCGAGGGATTTTGGATGGGCATATTGTTTTGAGCAGACAGCTGGCCAATGAGAATCATTTTCCGGCTATTGATATTGGGGCTAGTATTTCTAGGCTTATGGTGGAAGTGGTGTCGGAGGAGCATCAGAGGGTGGCTTCTAAGTTGAGGAATATTTTGGGGTTGTATCAGAAGAATGCGGATCTGATTTCTATTGGGGCGTATAAGAAAGGGACTAATAGGGCGCTGGATGAGGCGGTGGAGAAGATTGATAGGATTAATGGGTTTTTGATGCAGGGGATTCGGGAGAGGTTTACTTATGAGGAGACCTTGAAGATGATAGAGGAGATAACTGGGTGAGTTGGAGGAAGATGAGGGGTGAAGAGGTTTGAGTATCGGTTGGAGACGGTGCTGGATTATAAGACGCAGGTGCTGGATAATCTGAAGACGGAACATGCGGTGATTGTGCAGAAGGTGAATCGGAAGCAGGAGGAGATTCGGGGGCTTAAGAGGGAATTGGCGGGGTATGAGGATGAGTTTGATAGGGCTAAGGAAGTGGGGGTTACGATTGGGGATTGCCGGTTATTTGGGATGTGTATTGGGAGAATGGAGGAGATGATTCGGGAGGAGAAGGGGAAGTTGAAGGTTTTGAGGAAGGAGGAGGATGAGAAGAAGAAGGAGGTTATTGAGGCGAAGGTGGATACTTCTAAGTTTGAGAAGTTGAGGGAGAAGAAGTTGGGGGAGTATCAGAAGGCGGTGATGAAGGCGGATGAGGTGTTTGTGGAGGAGTTTGTGTCGAATACTTCGATTCGGGGGAAGGAGAGGTATGGGGTAGGGTGAAGAGGTTTGAGGGATGAAAAGGCTTGAGGATGATGGCATGGGGGATTCTGGAAGGGGCGCTTCGGAGTGATTTTCCGGAAGGGTCGCTTCGAAGTAATTATAAAACATCTTCCGACACGCTCTCGCTCAGGTTTCCACGTAGCAGTACTAAGCGCCCAAAGGACGTGCGCTAAGTACTGACGTGAAAAATGGTCTGCAGATGTTTTATAATTACTCCGAAGCTACGTTGTCGGCAGGCGAAAGGGTATGGGGGATCAT
>CAYWRB010000255.1:0-4657 GCA_964460025.1 uncultured Hungatella sp. | reverse complement strand
TTTTACTTTGTTTTCTTTGATATCCATCATTACACCTCTCCTTTACATAATTGCGTAATCACATTATAGAGATGCAATGGGGACTTTACTTCTGAATTCGTGCTGTATATCCTGTTTTGAGTTGAATCATATCACAGTCATCCTTCTGCTGCAAGCCTGATTACTCGCCGGATGGAGCACTAGGCCTTTGCACTGGCTGCAAAGGCCGTAAAAAAGGGTATCGGACGTATAAATTTAACTATTTTTTCCGCTCCTATTGACTTTGCAAGAAACATTCTATAAAATAATTGTAAGCGCTTACAATTACGATACGGAACGGAGGAAATTATGCAGGATATTATAAAGATTCATCAGGATGACAATGTTGCGGTTGCGCTGCGTCCCATAGCCAAAGGGGAGACGCTTCACATGGGCGGGCTGTCTGTCACCACATTGGAGGAGATTCCCCAGGGACATAAGGTGGCCGTCAAGCCCATCAAAAGGGGAGAAAGCGTGATTAAATACGGTTTTCGAATCGGGAACGCCAAAGAAGATATTGCACCGGGCCAGTGGATTCATGTTCACAATGTAAAAACCGCTTTGGGAGATTTGCTGACTTATGACTATGAGCCGGCGGGAGCGGCAGTGGAGGAGACAGAGCACGCCTTTTTTGAGGGGTTCCGCCGCACCGACGGCAAAGCCGGGGTGCGCAACGAAATCTGGATTATTCCTACGGTAGGCTGTGTCAACTCCATCGCCCGTGCCCTGGAAAAAGAGGCCAGGAAACTGATAGGAGGCACCTTGGAGGATGTGGTGTCATTTCCCCATCCCTACGGCTGTTCCCAGATGGGAGACGACCAGGAGCACACAAGAACCGTTTTGGCGGACATGGTTCATCATCCCAACGCAGGCGGCGTACTGGTTCTGGGCCTTGGCTGTGAGAACAGCAACATTCCGGTGCTGAAGGAATATATCGGGGAATACGATGAACAGCGGGTGAAATTTTTACAGTGCCAGGATGTGGAGGACGAGATGGAGGCTGCTATGAAGCTTCTGGAAGAGCTGGCGCAGTACGCCAAAAGTTTTCACAGAGAGAGAATCGATGCCAACGAATTGATCATCGGCATGAAGTGCGGCGGCTCCGACGGACTTTCCGGCATCACGGCCAATCCGGTGGTAGGGGCATTTTCCGACCTTCTGATCTCCAAAGGAGGAACCACGATTTTGACTGAGGTTCCGGAAATGTTCGGCGCCGAGACCATTCTGATGAATCGGTGCGAGAATCGGGAACTGTTTGACAAAACCGTAAATCTCATCAATGATTTCAAAAATTATTTCACCAGCCATAACCAGACTATCTATGAGAACCCTTCGCCAGGCAACAAAAAAGGCGGCATCTCCACCCTGGAAGACAAGTCCTTAGGCTGCACCCAGAAGTCAGGCAGCGCACCGGTAAGGGGTGTTCTGGCCTACGGGGAACCGGTTAAGACAAAGGGGCTGAACCTCCTTAGCGCCCCGGGAAATGATCTGGTTGCCTCCACCGCACTTGCGGTATCCGGCGCTCAGATTGTACTCTTTACCACAGGACGGGGAACCCCCTTTGCCTCTCCGGTTCCTACGGTGAAGATTTCCAGCAATTCGGCTTTGGCAGGGAAGAAGGACAACTGGATTGACTTTAACGCCGGCCGTATGGTAGAAGACAAATCCAAGGAGGAGCTGGCCCGGGAACTGTTCCAATATGTTCTTTCCGTAGCTTCCGGAAAAAAGGTAAAAGCCGAAGAGGCCGGTTTCCACGATATGGCCATCTTCAAGCAGGGCGTAACTTTATAACTTGAATCCAGTTACAGTTCAGCCTTCGCCAAACTGTAACGGAATCCATCCATCTTTTTCAACTTCCCCTTGCCCTCACCTTCTCCATGGGTTATACTGAATGTAGTATACATAGGTGTGAAGTATTCCACTTATCTTCAGGAGGCGGCAGACCATGAAATTAAACCGAACCACCCAGCGAACCGTAGAAATACTGAAATTAATATCCAAGAATCAGGAAGGAATCACGCTGGATGATATCTGTCAGCGTTTATCCGTGCCAAAGACCAGCGCCTATGACATTGTCACCACGTTGGTTGCCATGGGGATGGTCAATGTGGCGAAGGGGCAGAAGCAGACCTACACCATTGGCCTGACAGCTTACCGCATCGGCATCAACTACACCAACAACCTGGATTTCATCGGAACCATAGAACCGGAGCTTAAGGCATTTGCAAGGGACGTGGGAAAGACCGTATTCTTCGGTGTCCGTTCGGACCATGAGGTGGTGTACATCTGCAAATTTGAACCGGAGAATCCCATTATCACCACCGCTACCGTAGGGACGAAAAACCCTATGTACTGCACCTCTCTCGGAAAAGCCATTCTGGCCTACATGGATGAGGAGACCAAGGCACAGGTGATCAGCCGGATCAAATTCCGGAAAAAGACGGAGCGGACCATCATGTCCTCAGAGGAACTGGAGAGGGAGCTGAAGGCAGTGAAGGAGCGGGGATATGCCCTGGATGCCAGAGAGATGGAGGAGCACATGGAGTGTGTCGGGGCTCCCGTATTCGGAAGCGACGGGAATGTGATGGGAGCCATCAGCCTGTCCAGTCTGTACAAGCCTACGGAGGATTATCAGGTTTTAGGCCGCATTGTTCATAAAAAGGCGGCAGAAGTGTCAAAATTATTGGGTTTTTTGGGAAAAATATAAGGTTCCCATTGACAAATTCCCTGTATGCTATTAAAATTTTATTATAAAAATCGTGTTTGCGAAACGAAATCGCATATACGAATTAAAAGAAGGAGAGAAGAATCATGAAAAAAGAACAGGTATTAAGCAGGATGAAGGAAGATTGCCTTGTTGCCGTAGTTCGTGCCAAGAACTTAGAGCAGGGCGAGAAGGTGGTGGATGCCATCATCGAAGGCGGAATCAATTTCATCGAGATTACCATGACCATGGACGAAGGCAATCCGGTTGATTTCATCGCCGCTATGGCTAAGAAGTACAAAGACAATGACAAAGTAGTCATCGGTGCAGGTACCGTTCTGGATCCGGAGACCGCAAGACAGGTAATCCTGGCAGGCGCTAACTACGTAGTAAGCCCGGGCCTGAATGTGGACACCATCAAGCTGTGCAACCGCTACAGAGTTCCCATGCTCCCAGGCGTTATGTCTCCTACGGAGGCTATTACCGCTATGGAAGCCGGCTGTGACATCATCAAAGTCTTCCCAGGCAACATTGTAGGACCGGCAGCCATCAGCTCCTTCAAGGGTCCGTTGCCTCAGGGTGAGTTCATGCCATCCGGCGGCGTTGATGTGGACAATGTAGACAAGTGGTTAAAGGCAGGCGCATGCGCAGTAGGAACCGGCTCCAGCTTAACCAAGGGCGCCAAGACCGGCGATTTCGCAGCAGTTACCGCTAAGGCAAAAGAGTTCGTTGAGGCTGTTGCAGCAGCACGCAAATAAGATAGAAAATAAAAGTGAGCAAAAACAAGGAGAATAAAAAAATGGCAAAAGTTGTAACCATGGGCGAGATCATGCTGAGACTTTCCACCCCAAACAATGAGAAATTTATCCAGGCTGACGAGTTTGATATCAATTACGGCGGCGGCGAGGCAAACGTAGCCGTTTCCCTGGCTAACTACGGACATGACGCAGAGTTCGTGACAGCAGTTCCGGCCAATCCCATCGGTGAGTGCGCCGTAGCGGCTTTAAGAAAATATAATGTAGGAACAAAGCACATCGCAAGAAGCGGCGAGAGACTGGGCATCTACTACCTGGAGACCGGTTCCGCCATGAGAGCTTCCAACGTTGTTTACGACAGGGCACACAGTTCCATCTCCACAGCTACGGCTGACGAGTTTGATTTTGACGAAATCTTCAAAGACGCTGACTGGTTCCACTTTACAGGAATCACTCCGGCTGTTAGTGACGCTGCCATCGAACTGACCGAGGCTGCTTTAAAGGCTGCCAAGGCTCACGGCGTAACCGTATCCGTGGACTTAAACTTCCGTAAGAAATTATGGTCTTCCGAGAAGGCTCAGAAGGTTATGACCAACCTGATGCAGTATGTTGACGTATGTATCGGCAACGAGGAGGATGCGGAGAAGGTTCTTGGCTTTAAGCCGGGCAACACCGATGTGACCTCCGGAGATTTGGAACTGGCAGGTTATGTGGATATCTTCAATCAGATGGCTGACAAGTTTGGGTTCAAGTATATCATCAGCTCTCTCCGTGAAAGCCACAGCGCTTCCGACAACGGCTGGTCCGCATGCATCATGGATGGAAAGACCAGAGAGTTCTATCACTCCAGAAAATATCATATCACCCCAATCGTTGACCGTGTAGGCGGCGGCGACTCCTTCGCGGCAGGTTTGATCTGCGGTCTGGTAGACGGCAAGGATATGAAGGCGGCTCTGGAGTTTGCAGTGGCAGCTTCCGCTTTGAAGCACACCATTCCTGGAGATTTCAACCTGGTAACCCGTGCAGATGTTGACAATCTGGCAGGCGGCGACGGTTCAGGACGTGTACAGAGATAATTTTCCGTAACAGTTCAGACGACAATGTCATTAAGTTAAGAGTTTTTTGTTTGATGAAATCGTGTGAGGTCCGCCCGGAAACGGAGTGATATTGTTTTCTCCCG
>CAYWRB010000254.1:0-4671 GCA_964460025.1 uncultured Hungatella sp. | reverse complement strand
AGCTTGATGACCAGCGCCAGAATCAGATATAAAAGACCGGCAATGACGATACCGCCGCATGCATAGGGAAGCTTTTCCCCATAAGTCATTCCTGCAAAGATACCTGTATCCAGCTCCGCAACCGTGGCAAAACCTCCCAGAAATGCGAAAGAGGAACCCAGGAACGCAGGAACCTTCATCTTGGAGCAGACATGGAAAAAGAGGGTTCCTATACCGGCGAAAAATAAAGTCACCTGAATGGATAGGCCCTCTCCCTGAAAATAACTGTTAACTAAAATCGGAACAAGAATCGTTGCGCCGAACATGGCGAACATATGCTGTAAACCAAGCAATAACATCCTTGGAACACCCAATGTCCGGGCATCACGTATAGCTTCATTATTTCTACTCATATTCATTTCCCTCCTTGTGTGAAAGATTCTAAAGGGAATTATAAAGACTAATGAGGGATTTGGCAAGCGAATTATTTTATATTGCCTGCCACGATTGCCTGTCACAAAAAATTACCAACAGGAAATCAATAGCAAGACTGCCGGTAATATTTCTCAACATCCCCTTCTAATTTCTTGAACAGCGGATAATACACATGTATAATCTCCTGAAATTTTAGAGCCGCAAAGGTTCCGTCATAGTCATGAGCCAGCTGATTTCGAACCCGAAGCATCTGCATCCATTGGTCGTTATCAATCAATCCGTTAGTAAAAGACTGCTGAAGAGTCTCCCGCGGCGACCCAACCGCAAAATCCAGAATTTCAAGCTCTTTAATCAGGATATCTTTCATCACCTTCCATGCAATATCAAAGGTCAGGCTGAAATTTAAGACGGTTCCTTCCAATACGAAATCCGCCTTAGGATCCGCCCCTAAGCTTTTCTCCAGATTTTTCAGGCTTTTACAAAAGGTACGATAACGATTAATATATTTGCTTTCCATATTTTCGGATATCCTCCAACAAAAAGGGGTTGTGAATACTGTCATAGTCAAACAGATCGATTTTCCGAAGGGTGTCAATCTCCCCAACCGCTTCCTCCAAACCTGTCATATCCTTGCATCCATAGACAACAAAATCTATATCACTGGTGGGCGTGGCGGTACCTGTGGCAAAGGAACCGAACAGATCCAGCCGTTTTACTCCTTTTGCCCTGCATATGGAAGCGACTTTGTCAATGACTTCCGAAACCGGCATTACATCCATTCTGTCCAGTCCTCCTGCTGTTTAAATTTATACTTAATCTATGTAAATTATAAATACCATCGGCTTATTTGGCAAGGGGATAAAGGCATGGCTGGAAAAGTAAAAGATTTACTCATGATGCTTTCCGGTGAAATCGTCTGACACAATGCGGAAGACGCAGGCTGCGGACAGCTTCTCAGCCGGAAGCTCAAAGTGCTCTGCGGTCTTGTCCAGGTGCTGAATGATTCGGTTCAGCCCATGGTTTTTCTCCGCCGTGTCCGTGATGAACTCCGCCTGTCCGTTGCCCATTACGCTGTCAAACCTCCAGCTGTAGCCACAGGGATTTTCATGGGTGCCCCGGATAAGTTCATTGGCACAATCCATCTGAAAATATACAGACGGATTTTTCCGCAGAATGTCTATCTTCTTCCCCTCCTGTGCGCTGTGCAGGTAAAGAATCAGGCGGTCTCCCTGGCGGTCAAATCCAAAGTTAAGCGCCACCACATAGGGTTTGCCGTCATCCACCATGGCGAGATGAACCACGGTGCAGTTTTCCACAACAGAAAAAATATGGTCAAGGTTCCGGATTTCCCGGTCTTTTCTTCTCATAAAAATTATCCCCCTTATAAATTGATTGTATCAATCATACCACAGAATCCTTCGCAGAGAAAGAGCAGATAACAGAATGCACCTGCTAAAATTATAGAAACAGCCTCTTGCCGCAAACATAATTTTAAGGTAAACTAAAATTAGCAGTAGTTATTACTTTTAGCGGAAAGAGTAGAATCGGGTGCTGCAACAGAAAGGAGTTATCATAACAGAGATGGACAGTGCACATATTATTTTGAAAATGATAGGTTTTTCTAATGGGAATCTTCACGATATTAACCACTTTTTAAAGGTATACGCTTATGCAAAAACCATCGCAGACTGTGAAAAATTATCGGATAAAGAAAGGCAGATTATCGAAATTGCCGCGGTTATCCATGATATTGCCTGCCCGCTGTGCCGCGAGAAATATGGGAATACGGATGGAAAGAATCAGGAGGCGGAAGGAGCGGTTCTTGCCCGTGAATTTTTGAAGGATGCTGGTCTGACAGAGGACATGGAAGAGAGGATTGTTTTTCTCGTAGGGCACCATCACACTCTGCAGAACATAGACGGCATGGATTATCAGATTCTGATTGAAGCGGATTATCTGGTGAATGCGGATGAAGCCGGCTATTCTGAGGCTAATATTCAAAACACGCTGGACACGGTCTTTCGGACAGAAACCGGGAAGACGCTTTTGAAATCCATCTATTTGCCCGGGAAATTAGAGTAACATGGTAAGATAAACAAATCACCAAAGTTGCCTATATATCAAAAACAGGAGGTCTTTTATGCTGAGTATATATCTTGGTAATATGGATGAAGCAATTTACCATCCTCCAACCTATTTTGACAATCGATATGAAGATGAATGGATTACCAATAAATTATCTGTTGAAATGATAAAAGACGTGGATCAATCGGTGGTCATAAGTTCTCGATTGATTGAGAGTCCGGTTTTGGGGCCTATTTCAACCAGGGAACTGTCAGGCGGAGTAAAGACATTGATTTTAATGGCGTTTGACAGGACAAACAAAGTATTCAATGCATCGGTCTGCGGTGACAACTGTGCCAGATGGATTTTAAAAATAGGGGAATCAAAAGATATCACGATTAATCTTAGACATATTATGGACTTTGGAAGAGGAGAGTTTAATATAAAAATTATTAACACGGAAAAGATAGTTCATAATATGGCAGAGTTTGTAACCATTGCAGGAAAATATGTGTAGGTGACAGATATGAAAGGGAAACATAGAATCATCATACAAAACAACCGGCTGCATTATGAATTTGAGATAAAAAGGAATATTACAATTATTCAGGGAGACAGCGCTACCGGAAAGACGACATTGTTCAATATGCTTCGTCAGGCAGAAAATCTGGGAGTATCAAGCGGGATCGATGTGACTTGCGATGTACCATGCAGAGTATTGGAAGGCCGAAACTGGAAACTGGTCTTAGAAAACTCTTCCGGCAATATTTTCTTTACAGATGAAGAAAATGCTTTTATCAATACAGAAGAATTTGCGTCCGCGATTTGCGGTTCAGATAATTATTTTGTATTGATTACAAGAGAAAATCTTTACAACCTGCCATATAGTGTAGAAGAAATTTACGGTATACATTCCTCCGGAAAATATCATGATACAAAAAAAGTATATCAACAAATGTATCGGATATATTCCAATGAGACCACATTTCCAGTAAAACCAGAGCCGCCCGGCCATCAAAACAGATAACCAGGCGGCATTCTTATAAAAGCCACACCATTTTCTACAGATGGAACATGGTCCCGGTCTTACCCTGAACCGCATCCCTGGATTTCTCCAGCAAGGTTATGAGGGCCCTGCGCCCCGGCTTGGAACCGGCAAAGTCCATGGCAGCCTGTACCTTAGGAAGCATAGAGCCAGGAGCAAAATGCCCTTCTTCCACATATTTCTCCGCTTCCTTCACAGACACATCCGAAAGCCATTTTTCATCCGGCTTACCGAAATTCAGCGCTACCTGTTCCACAGCAGTGAGAATAATAAGGAAATCCGCATCCAGCTCCTTTGCAAGCAGGCAGCTGGCAAAGTCCTTATCAATAACGGCACTGGCGCCCTTTAAATGGTTGCCCTGGCGGACAACCGGAATCCCGCCGCCGCCGCAGGCGATAACCAGGTCCCCGGATTCCACCATGTTACGGATGGTGCCGATTTCAATAATCTCCACAGGCTTAGGAGAAGCCACTACTCTCCGATACCCTCTGCCGGAATCCTCCTTCATAATATAGTTAAACTTTTCTTCCATCATCTGTGCCTGTTCTTTTGACACAAACTTGCCGATAGGCTTGGAAGGGGAATCAAATGCCGGGTCATCCGGGTCTACGCGGACCTGAGTAATCATAGTTGCCACAGGAACATTATCAATACCCCGGTTCAGCATTTCCTCCCGCAGAGCATTCTGCAGGTCATATCCAATATATGCCTGGCTCATGGCCACACAGACGGACAGAGGCGTATTCGGCTGATTCTCATCCTCATGAGTCAAAGCAATCATAGCATTGTTTACCATACCAACTTGAGGACCGTTTCCATGGGCCACTACCACTTCGCAGCCCTCCTCCATCAGGTCCACAATTGCCTTTGCCGTAATCTTTACGGCTTTCATTTGTTCCGGAAGGGTGTTGCCCAGGGCATTTCCGCCCAAGGCAATCACCACACGTTTCTTTTTAGACATCATTCTTATTCCTTTCCTGGTACTACTGCTCCATCCTGCCAGTAATCAGACTTTCAGCACCGCCTATTTTGCCATCTGCCGCGTTGTCGTCAGTCAACGATGCCACCGCATCGCCTCCTTCCTCCGCCTTGCAGACTGACAAAATATTCGGCACTGGCAGTCTGATTACTGGCCGGATGGAGCACTA
>CAYWRB010000253.1:2947-4710 GCA_964460025.1 uncultured Hungatella sp. | reverse complement strand
TTCCTTGGCAGCTTTGGAAATATTGCCAGCTCTGGCAACTTCATAGAATATTTTATAGTGGGACAGGTTTTGTTCCATGGACAGATTCGCCTCCTTTCTTTTTATGGGCATTGAGTCTTCTACGGCAGACGTCGGGGCTTTTTAAGACGGTTTTGATGGCTTACATGTATGCGGAAAATCCATGGATTCCGATTCCGGAGATGGAGGGCAGGACGGAGGATGATCCGCTGTTTCCCAAATCTCTTACAAACTGATCCAAATCCAGATTGTACCGGGTGGACAGAGACATGGCCACGCTGCCGCCGAAATTTCGGAAATCGGAGAAGAAGCTGTCGGAGGCATATTTTCTGCCGGTTTGTGTGACGGCTTCCCTTAAATCTCCTGTAGAACGGTACTGCTTCAAGGCGTATTCATAGGTTCTGGCAGTGGAACTGCTGCCGGATAGGGAGGTGCCGGAATATTGGTTTAAAAAGGTTTCGAAGGATTGGAGAATCATTTGGTTCATGGTTTCTCCTGTTCCCATGTGGCTTAAAAGACATGCCATCTTCATATATCGGGAGGCCAGGCAGATACCCAGTTCCTCATCGTTCATAAGGTCCAGGCCGTCGCTGTTCATATTGGCAGCAGCCTTTGCCGCCATACCGGCCGCTTCCAGATCCTTCAGGCAGCCGACCGTCAGGGATGTATCCTTTAGAAAACTGCTCTTTGTAGAAATGTCCCCAGATGCCTGCTCCTCTTTCCGCTGGTTAAAGGCCCATACCTCCATGACAAGCTGTTTATAAATGTAGGAAGAGTCTGATCCGTCTTCGAAGGAGTTCATGGTCTCTGCCACTTCCTCCATCTGGGCAATCCGCTTATCTATGGCAGCAGACAGGCTGGAACCCATGGAAGCAGCAGCTCCTTTATTGCCCATATTTTCATAAAAACGGCCTACGGATCCCTCATAGGAGCTGACAATCTGTTTTTTAGATTTGTCCAGAAGGCCATTTAAGCGGTCCATCTTTTCTGCCAGAAGGTCTTCCCTGTCGCCATACTTTTCCTCCAGCGTGCTTTTTACGGACACATACATGGAAATCATATGGTCAACGTTTCTTCTGAGAGAATCTCCATTTTCTAAGGTCACCTGTCTGTTTCCGAAATGTTCTTTTTCCAGCTTTTCCCAGTTGATTCCGTCATGTTGGTCAGGCTCAAAGTATTTAAGCGTTCCGGCGGACAAAACAGAACTGTCCGGACGGAGCTCATTGGCTGTACCTGAAAGCATACGGTCTCCCAATCGTTTGGAGATAGAGGATTGGAACGTGTCAGCGATTGGAGCGGTTTTGTTTTCCGCACCGTTTTTTGAGGGCTTTCCGGCCGGTTTTGAGGCTGTGGAAACCGTCTGGCGGGAGCGGAAGTCGGATGTCATTTTAATATCCATGGTTTTCTCCTTTATGTTTTGTCCTTTATTTTTGCTGGATCAAATATCTTGCCTTCTCCAAATCCTTTTTGTAGACGAAAATTTCATATTGATACATTTGGTCAGACGGAATTCCGGTGCTGCCCATACGTCCTCTGGTAGTGCCGGCGCCGTTCCACTGTCCCAGCCGGTTGGACACCTTATGCTTGTACGGGACCTGATTGGTTTTCAATACGGTACGCAAATGATTGAATACCTGATGGTCAGTTCCCATCCACAGACTTTCCGAATTAAAAAATGTAAACATACAAGTCCCTTCTTTCCTCATAACCATTACTGTTCACCGGCGCCTTGTAAAATTATAACC
>CAYWRB010000253.1:0-2937 GCA_964460025.1 uncultured Hungatella sp. | reverse complement strand
ACAGTAACTTATAACCATCTATTATAATAAGTATGATTATTATATATTGCTATTATAACAGTGAAGGTGTTATAATACAATCACTAATTAAAAAATATGGAGGCATAACACCATGTCTGTTGGTAAAATTTTTAAATTTCATAACGATTTGGATACGGATCAGATTATCCCGTCCCAGTACCTGCTGCTCCCTACCATCGACGAGATGAAGGTACATACGTTTGAATCTCTGGATCCGGCATTTCCGGAAAAGGTAAAACCGGGGGATTATGTGGTAGGCGGTGAAAACTTCGGCTGCGGTTCCTCCAGAGAGCAGGCGCCCAGCGTGCTGAAGGCATTGGGGGTAGAAGCCGTGGTAGCCAAATCATTTGCCCGTATTTTCTACAGAAACGCTATCAATATCGGTCTTCCGGTGATCGTCTGTAAGGAACTTCCGGACCAGGTGGAGACCGGGGACGAGATGGAACTGATACTTACCGAAGGCATCGCCAAGGCAAAGGGAAAGGTATATTCCTGCACCAGGCTGCCGGAGTATATGCAGAATATTTTAAACCAGGGCGGCTTAATCGCATCATTAAATGAGGAGTAACGCGTGCCGTTACCGAATAAAAAGGAGGCGTAAAATATGGGAATGACAATCGCTGAGAAAATTATTGCTTTGGCAGCAGGTGTGCCGGAGGTAAAGGCCGGGGATATCCATACGGTGAATCTGGACAGGATGATGAGCAATGACGGAACCACACATCTGACTGTGGATATGTATTACAATAAATTAAAGAATCCGAAAATCGCAGACCCGAAAAAAATGGTGTTTATTGTGGACCACAACGTTCCTTCTGACAGTCCCAAGACAGCGGCTTCTCAGAAGAAGATGAGAGACTTTGCCAGGGAGCATCAGATCGATTTCTGGGAGGGAAAGGGTGTCTGTCATCAGATTATGATGGAGCACTATGTATGTCCCGGAGAGCTGATCTTCGGAGCGGACAGCCATACCTGTACTTACGGGGCCCTGGGAGCCTTCGGAACCGGTGTTGGGTGTACGGATCTTCTGTACGGCATGGTTACGGGAACTTCCTGGGTTCTGGTGCCGGAGACGGTGAAGTTTAATCTTACGGGAAAGCTTAGGGAGGGAGTGTATCCCAGGGATTTGATGCTGACGATTATCGGAGAGATCGGCGCCAACGGCGTGAACTACCAGGTGATGGAGTTTTGCGGCGACGGAGCAAAGACACTCAGCGTCAATGATAGGATGGTACTGTGCAACCTGGCTGTGGAGGCCGGGGCCAAGACGGCGATTTTTGAGGCGGATGAGATTGCTCTTCAGTATCTTGAGGAACGGGGACGGAAGCCAAAGGCAGTGTTTCAGAGTGATGAGGATGCGGTGTATGGGGGAGAATACACCTTTGATTTGTCCAAAATCCAGCCGGTGGCAGCAAGGCCGGATTTCGTGGATGATGTGGTGCCGGCTAAGGATGTGTGCGGCGTAAGGATTGACGAGGCATTTTTAGGTTCCTGCAACAACGGGCGCATCGATGAACTTCGGGTAGGGGCATCCATTTTAAAAGGAAGAAAGGTGTCGGATCATGTGCGGTTTCTGGTGGTGCCGGCCAGTCAGGAGGTATATCTTAAGGCCCTTGAGGAAGGGTTGATTGATATCTTTATGAAGAGCGGGGCCATTGTGATGAATCCCAACTGCAGTGTGTGCTGGGGCAGCTGCCAGGGAGTTATCGGTGAGAATGAGGTGTTGATCAGTACCGGAACCAGGAATTTTAAGGGGAGGGCAGGGCATCCGTCTTCCAAGGTTTATCTGGGGTCGGCAGCCACGGTGGCGGCGTCGGCGGTGAAGGGAGAGATCTGCACGGCAGATATGCTGGATTAAAGAGAAGAATCTGACAAAATAAACAGCGGTTTGGGAAAGTTCAGGATAGAAAGAGAGAACATATATGGAACGGTTTACCGGAAAGGTTTGGACATTGGGGGATGATATTGATACGGATATTATTATCCCTACGGAGTATTTGGCTCTTAAGACCATTGAGGATATGAAGCGCTACGGTTTCAGTCCTCTGCGTCCGGAGCTGGCGGCGCAGATTGGTCCGGGTGATATCATTGTGGCCGGAAAGAATTTCGGCTGCGGTTCCTCCAGGGAACAGGCGCCGGAGGTGATTAAGGCTCTTGGAATCAAATGTATTGTGGCGAAATCATTTGCACGTATTTTTTTCCGCAATTCCATCAACAACGGGTTATTGCTGATTGAGCAGCCGGATCTCTATGACGATGTAAGAGAGGGAGAGATTGTTACGGTTACGGTGAATGAGGAGATTGATTATAAAGGAAAGAAATATCCCATTGCCTCTCTTCCCGAAAATCTGGTGGAGATTATAGGGGCCGGCGGGCTGGTGAAGGCCATGAGAATCAAAAACGGGCTGGATATTGAATAAGGGTGCCTGGGCTCAGGCAGAATAAGGCTTTGGAAAGAGGAAGAGAACATGGGTAAGACAATCATTGAGAAGATTATATCCCACAATACCGGCAGGGAATTGGTGAAGCCGGGGGATATTGTGACGGTGTCGGTGGACCGGGTGATGCTGGACGACATTATGATTCCGTTTATTGTGGATAAATTTCATGAGATGGGATTTACGAAGGTATGGGATCCGGATAAGGCGGTTCTGATTTATGACCACCTGGTGCCGGCCAGCCAGTTGGATGATACCAGGCATTACAAGGTGGGAGATGAGTTTGCCAGGCAGTATGGACTTAAGAATGTCCACCGCAGCGACGGAATCTGCCACCAGCTGATGACAGAGGCGGGATATGTAAAGCCGGGAGATGTGGTATTCGGCACGGACAGCCATACCACCACCTACGGGTGTGTAGGTGCATTTTCTACCGGAATCGGCTATACGGAGATGGCGGCCATACTGGGAACCGGAA
>CAYWRB010000252.1:0-4727 GCA_964460025.1 uncultured Hungatella sp. | reverse complement strand
GGGAAAAACACAGACAGTTCCAATACGGTTTCCACAGACGGTTCCACCTCCATGGAAAAGGTTATCGGATTTTTAAGTGAGGCTTATATGGAGGAACACAAAGACATAAAAGTCACCTATAATCCCACCGGTTCCAGTTCCGGCATACAGGCGGTGACGGAAGGCAGATGTGATATCGGGCTGGCAAGCCGTGACCTGAAAGAAGAGGAAAAGGCAGAACTTCAGGGGACAGTGGTTGCCATTGATGGGATTGGAATTGTGGTTCACCCGGATAATCCGGTAGATGATTTGACCATAGAGCAGATTGGACTTATCTATACCGGTGAGATTACGAACTGGAACCAGGTTGGAGGCAGCGACGCACCGATTGTTCTCATCGGAAGAGAGGCGGCTTCCGGTACAAGGGATGGCTTTGAGGAAGTGACAGGAACAAAGGATAAATGCCAGTATTCTCAAGAACTTACTTCCACAGGCGACGTAGTGCAGACCGTATCCGGAAATCCCAATGCCATTGGCTATGCATCTGCTGCTTCGGTAAATGATAAGGTAAAAATGATCCGTGTGGAAGGAATCATGCCGACGACAGAAACCATTCAGAGCGGAGAATACAAAGTTCAGAGAAATTTTGTGCTTGTAACAAAAAAGGACACGCCGCTTTCCAAAGCAGCCCAGGAGTTTTTTGATTTTGCCACAAGCTCCCAGGCAGACAGTCTCATTACGGAGGCAGGGGCCGTACCCGTAAAACGATAGAAACGAGGAAGTTTATGGAAAGGATAAAAAAGAAAGAAAAATGGCTGGAAAAGTTCATGAATCTGTTGTTTATGGCTTGTGGACTGCTGACAATCCTGTTTGTCATACTGATTACGGTATTTCTTGTAATAAGCGGTATTCCGGCAATCCAAAAAATCGGTTTGTTGGATTTTCTCTTTGGTAAGGTATGGGCATCCACTGCCCTGGAGCCTTCCTATGGCATTCTTCCATTTATATTAACTTCTGTATACGGAACTTTTGGAGCGATTCTCATAGGAGTCCCCATAGGAATTTTGTGCGCTGCCTTTCTGGCCAAAATGTCTCCGAAAAGAATCGGCGGCATTGTCAGAAATGTAGTGGATCTTCTGGCAGGAATACCGTCGGTTGTCTATGGTCTGTTAGGGATGATTATCATTGTCCCATGGGTAAGAGAACTGTTTGGCCTTCCGGACGGGGCAAATCTGTTTTCGGCAATTCTTGTCCTTGTGGTCATGATACTTCCGTCGGTTATTTCCGTATCGGAAACGGCAATCAGGGCGGTGCCGAAGGAATATGAGGAGGCATCCCTTGCGTTGGGAGCCACAAAGACAGAAACGGTATTCAAAGTAATTTTGCCTGCTGCCAAAAGCGGGATTGCCACGGCCATTGTATTGGGCATTGGCCGGGCAATCGGGGAGGCCATGGCGGTTATGATGGTAGCGGGAAATGTTGCCAATATGCCGAAGCTGTTCGGAAGTGTGCGATTCCTTACTACCGCAGTCGCCAGTGAAATGTCGTATTCTTCAGGACTGCAGCGGCAGGCATTATTTTCCATTGCCCTTATTCTATTTCTGTTTATTATGGCAATCAATCTGATCCTGAATGTAATCATAAAAAATCCGGCTAAGGGGGAATAAACGTGACTGATACCATATCCAAGACAAGAAAAATAAAGGACATACTTCTGAACCTGCTGATGATTCTGTCGGCAGGGTTCATTTGCTGTCTTTTGCTGGGGATAATCGGGTACATTTTATACCGGGGGATTCCCCATGTATCATGGACCCTTGTTTCCACGAAACCAAGCCTGCTTCGGGGAACGGTTGGCATCCTTCCCAATATTTTAAACACCTTGTATATGATTGTCATGACTCTTGTCATTGTGCTGCCCCTTGGCGTGGGAGCTGCTATTTATCTGAACGAATATGCGAAAAATAAAAAATTAGTAAGAATGATCGAACTGGCAGCAGAGACCCTTGCGGGGATACCGTCCATTTTATATGGTCTGGTGGGAATGCTGGTGTTTGTACGTTTTTTCTCTCTGGGAACCAGTCTGGCGGCAGGGGCTCTGACTTTAGTAATCATGACGCTTCCGACCATTATCCGCACAACACAGGAAAGCCTGAAGACCGTGCCCCAGGCATACCGTGAGGGGGCTCTTGGATTAGGTGCAGGAAGGTGGTATATGATCCGCACGGTTGTCCTTCCCTGTGTGATTGATGGGATTGTAACCGGTTGCATCTTATCTGTTGGCAGGGTGGTGGGAGAAAGCGCCGCACTTCTTTTTACAGCGGGAATGGCAAATGAACTGTTGTCCGTGCAGGAGGCTGTAAAGCCGGGAAATGCCGGTTCTACCCTGACCGTTGCCTTGTATATGTATGCAAAAGAACGTGGGCAGTTTGAAATTGCGTTTGCAATTGCCTCCATATTGCTGATCCTTACATTTCTTATCAATATGTCCGCAAAGGCAGTGGCAGTAAAACTAAAACAGAAATGAGGTTAGAGTATGGCTGATATAATTGGAACAAAAAATTTGAATTTGTGGTATGGCGCCAGCCATGCCTTGAAACATATTAATATGCAGATTGCCGAAAAAGAAATTACCGCACTGATCGGCCCTTCCGGCTGTGGAAAATCCACTTATCTGAAAACCCTGAACCGGATGAATGATTTGGTGGAAAACTGCAGGATTGAAGGCGAGATAACACTTTCCGGCGTTGATATTTACAGAGATATGGATGTAAACATATTGAGGAAACGTGTGGGGATGGTCTTTCAGAAACCAAACCCATTTCCCATGAGTATCTATGACAACATTGCCTACGGGCCCAGAATCCACGGAATAAAATCAAGGATAAAACTGGATGAAATTGTGGAACGTTCCCTGACTCAGGCCGCCATATGGGAGGAGTGCAAGGACAGGCTGAAAAAAAGCGCGTTGGGACTAAGCGGGGGACAGCAGCAGAGACTTTGCATCGCAAGAGCACTGGCAGTCGGACCGGAGGTTCTTTTGATGGATGAACCGACTTCTGCCCTGGATCCTATTTCCACTTCAAAGATTGAAGATCTGGCGCTGGAGCTGAAAGAAAAATACACAATCATAATGGTTACCCACAATATGCAGCAGGCGGTGAGGATTGCGGATAAGACTGCATTTTTCCTGCTGGGAGAAGTGGTGGAGTTTGACGATACCCAGACCATGTTCTCAACGCCGTCGGACAAGAGGACAGAAGATTATATTACGGGGAGGTTTGGATGATGCGCAGTAAATTTGACAGACAATTATCACAGCTGAATTCGGAGCTGATCACGATGGGGGCATTATGTGAGGAAGCGATTACGAATGCAGTAAAGTATCTTACGGACAGTGACGAAAAAAATAAAAACATGTGCCTGGATGCGGACCGGCAGATTGACAAAAAGGAGCGGGACATAGAAACACTCTGTCTCAAACTGATTTTGAAGCAGCAGCCAGTAGCAAGAGATTTGAGGATTGTTTCGGCGGCCCTGAAAATGATATCGGATATGGAACGCATTGGAGACCAGGCGGCAGACATTGTGGAGATTGCACCCTATGTAGACACGAGAGGGACACTGGGGGAGACTCATATCAGGGAAATGGCAGATGCCACCATAAAGATGGTATCAGAAAGCATAGACTCCTTTGTGAAAATGAAGCTGGAACTTGCGTATCTGGTGATTGAACATGATAATGTGGTGGACGGACTATTTGACAAAGTGAAACAGGAACTGATAAAATCAATAGAAATGGGATATCGTGATGCCCAGGCACTGCTGGATCTGCTTATGATTGCCAAATATTTTGAGCGGATCGGCGACCACGCGGAAAATATTGCCGAATGGGTAATCTATTCCATAACCGGAGAGCATAAGAAAGATCCGAATGGGTTCTGCTGATCTGGCAGGTGACACGTAAGGGCACGTGCCGATACATCTGTCGATACATTTGATACAAGGAGGGATGGGAGTGATTTATCTGGTTGAGGATGATGACAACATCAGAAAACTGGTATGCTATGCTCTGTCAAAGGAGGGATTTGAAGTGCAGGGGTATCCTTCCCCAAAAGGATTTTGGCAGGGGATGGAATCAAAGCTGCCAAAGCTGATACTGCTTGATATTATGCTGCCGGAGGAAGACGGATTGTCAATTCTTAATAAACTGAAAAGCCATGTGGAAACGGAACAGATTCCTGTTATTATGCTTACGGCAAGGGGAAGCGAATTTGACAGAGTGACAGGGCTGGATATGGGGGCAGACGATTATGTGGTGAAGCCTTTTGGCACGATGGAATTGATCTCAAGGGTACGGGCAGTGCTAAGACGGTTTGAAAAAACCCAGGACAAAAAGATATACGACCTTGGCGAACTCCATGTAGAGCCTGCAAAGCATATGATATCCGTGTCCGGAAAAGGGGTATCCCTTTCTTATAAGGAATATATCCTGCTGATGGTTCTGCTGGAAGCAGAGGGCAATGTGGTGGAACGTGACAAATTGCTGAGCCGTGTGTGGGGAGAATATTATACGGAATCAAGGACTCTGGATGTCCATATCCGGAAACTTCGGGTAAAACTTGGCGATGCCGGAAGGATGATCCGGACCGTAAAAGGGATTGGCTATCGATTGGGGGATGTGGATGATGAATAAAAAAATTTTTCGTTCCTCCATGATTACCGTATTCCTGGTTTTGGCCGCTGCC
>CAYWRB010000251.1:0-4736 GCA_964460025.1 uncultured Hungatella sp. | reverse complement strand
CCCCCGGAGGGTTCATAGTAAACCCACTTTCATCCATGATGGTGCTTTGGTAAGGCATGGGGGGTTACTAAGAAAGTCCTGCCGCCCGCTAGGCGGCATCAAGTCAGGTATGCCAAATGCGCCCATCAGATTTTCATGTGTGGTGGCGCGTGAAGGTTTACTATAAAGGGATGAGGTAAGAAGGGTGAGGAAAGCGAATCTGGCGAGACTGAAGAATTGTATGAAAAAAGCAGGCAGGGGAGAGGGATTAACCATTGGATTTTTGGGGGGCTCCATTACACAGGGGAGTCTTGCTACGGAACCGGAGAAATGTTATGCATATCGGGTGTACCAGTGGTGGAGAGAGAATTTTCCAAAGGTGGAGTTTTTTTATGTGAACGGCGGTATCGGTGGGACTACCTCTCATTTTGGAGTGGCCAGGGCGGTGGAGGATGTACTGATGTATCAGCCGGATGTTGTGTTTGTGGATTTTAGTGTCAATGACCGGGGGGACTTGTTTTTTCAGGAAACTTATGAGGGAGTGGTGCGGAGGATTCTTGGGTGGGATTCGGCACCGGCGCTTGTTTTGTTGAATAATGTCTATTATGATACCGGAGAAAATGCACAGGAGTTTCACAATGCCGTAGGAGGCTGGTATCGTGTGCCTCATGTGAGTATTAGGGATACACTCTATGAGAAGATGAAGGCGGGAATGTTTACCCGGGAGGAGCTGACTCAGGATGGGCTGCACCCTAATGACAAGGGGCATCAGCTGGTGGCGGCGGAAATCATTTCTTTTTTAAATGCCGTGAAAGGGGAGAAAGAGGAAGGGGAAAGGGAAGAGCCTCTTCCGGCTCCTTTGACGGAAAATGCTTATGAGAATGCAAGGCGGCTGACTATCCGGGAAATCTGTCCCAAGCTTTCTGGGTTTCGGGCGGATGGAAGGGAGAAGAAGGGGCATTTGGATTTTTTTAAAAATGGTTGGATAGGAGAGAAGGCGGGAGACAGGCTTTGGCTTGAAGTGGAGGCTTCTTGCATTGCGGTCCAGTACAGGAAAACGGTTGACAGGCCGGCATTTTGTGCAAGGCTGGTGCTGGATGGAGACATGGAGAATGCAAGGATACTGGACGGTAATTTTGAGGAGGACTGGGGCGACTGCCTGTACCTGGAACCGGTGCTGCATCATGGAGAGAGGAAGATGCACACGGTGGAAATAGAGATTGTGAAGGATGGACAGGGACGGAAAAAGCCGTTTTATTTGTTGTCATTTATTGTTGCATAAGGAATGAGAATGGAATCGTAATAGGATTCGGAATAGCGGGGAAGAGCCATATGAGTATATTAAAACTGAAACCCAGCTGTAAGGATTATATCTGGGGAGGGAATCGGCTGAAGGAGGAATATGGGATTCCATATGATAAGGAAGTGCTTGCGGAGGCATGGGAGCTGTCCTGCCATCCGGATGGGCCGTCCTGCATTGTAAATGGGGAATATGCGGGGAAAACGTTGCAGGAGTATATTGAGGATAAGGGGAAAGAAGTGCTTGGGACACACTGCCGGAGATTTCGTGATTTTCCTATCCTTATAAAATTTATTGATGCCAGGGATAACCTTTCCATACAGGTTCATCCGGATAACCGTTATGCTCTGAAGAATGAGGGGCAGTACGGCAAGACGGAGATGTGGTATGTGATGGATGCGGGAAAGGATGCATTTTTGTATTATGGTTTTAAGAAAGAAATCAGTAAAGAGGAGTTTGCCAGGAGAATAGAAGAGGATACACTTTTGGAGGTGCTGAACGCAGTTCCGGTGCGGAAGGGGGATGTGCTTTTTATTGAATCGGGAACTATTCATGCCATTGGAAAGGACATTTTGATTGCGGAGATTCAGCAGAATTCCAATGTGACTTACCGGGTATATGATTATGGGAGAGTGGGGAAGGATGGTAAAAAGAGAGACTTACACATCGAAAAAGCTCTTGCCGTAACCAGACGGGTACCGATTGTGAAGGATAAAAGCAGCTATCCCCATGTGGCGGACTGCGATTATTTTACGGTGGATAAATTGAATCTGGACGGAAAAATCATGAGCAAGATGGAGGGGAATGTTTCAGAGGATTCTTTTGTCAGTATTTTGATTCTGGACGGGGAGGGAAGGATTTCCGATAAGGAGGAGACACTGGAATTCAGAAAAGGAGACAGCTTCTTTCTGTCTGCAGGAAGCGGAGATTACACGATAGAGGGATTTTGCGATGCATTGGTTACAACCATTAGGGAGAAAGCGGCACCGGTTCGGGTGGGAATCCATATCGGCGGCACGGATACGAAAATAGGGCTGGTGGATATTCATCAGAAAATCATTGTCTCCCGGAAAATGAGGACGGATTCTTCTTGTTCGGCGGATGTGGCAATCCAAGAAATCGCGAAAAATGCATTGGAGCTTCTGGAGCAGCAGGGGATTGCCATGGACCAGTGTGTGGGAGTGGGAATCGGAGTGCCGGGAACCATAGACCGGGAAAGGGGAATTGTCCGGTATTCCAACAATATTAAGTGGGAGAATGTGGAAATTGCCAGGGAGATGGGGAAATATTTTCCGATTCCTATTAAAATTGCTAATGACGCGGATTGCGGGGCACTGGGAGAGGCGGTTGCCGGCGCGGGAAGAGAATGCCAGGATGTCATTATGCTGACCCTGGGGGCCGGAGTGGGCGGAGGAATCATTCTGGACGGTAATATTTATGAAGGAAACGGAATCGGAGGCAGTGAACTGGGACACATGGTTATCGTGGAAAACGGAGAGCCTTGTACCTGCGGGAGACGGGGGTGTCTGGAGGCGTATGCGTCTGTGCCGGCGCTTTGCAGAGATGTGTTTCGGGCTACAGGAAGGCAGTTGGCCTTGGAGGAAATTTTTGAGGGGGCTGCCCGGGGAGACGAGGCGCTTGAAGAGGTTTTGGAGTCTTATATCCGCAGGCTTGGCGTGGGAATTGTGAATATTGTAAATATATTCCGGCCTCAGCTGGTTATTCTTGGCGGAGAGATTTCTCCATGGGGGGAAAGGCTTCTTGAACCTCTTCACAGGATGATGGAGGAAGGGTGCTTCGGGAGAGAGAAGGGATGGATTCCGGAGATTGAGATGGCGGCCCTTGGTTGCCGGGCAGGGATGATTGGGGCGGCAAGTTTGCTATGAATGACCTGAAATCTTGCTGTAGGTTCGCGCATTTGCTGCGCTGGCCATTGGAGGGGTGTCTGAATGGCTGTGATAATTTGGCAGAGGTGAAAAAGCGGGATTGACGGATTGGGTTTTTGGGATTATCTTATGTACTGAGAGGAATAGGAAATCGTAAAGGGAAGGTGAAGAACAGGATATGGAAGTAAGAGAGGCTTATAACCTGTGGCTGACGGATTCTTATTTTGATGAGGATACCAGGAAAGAGCTTCAGGCCATTGGAGATGACGAGAAGGAAATTGAGGAGCGTTTCGGAAAGGAACTGGAATTTGGTACGGGGGGACTGCGGGGAATCATCGGAGCGGGTACCAACCGGATGAACCGCTATGTTGTGCGCAAGGCCACGCAGGGGCTGGCAAATTATATTAAGGGGCAGAATGCCCAGGGGAAAGGGGTTGCTATCGCTTATGATTCCCGCCGGAAGTCTGACGAGTTTGCAAAGGAGGCGGCCCTCTGCCTGGCAGCCAACGGGATTTGTGCTTATGTGTTTCCGTCCCTCAGGCCCACGCCTATGCTGTCCTTTGCCTTGCGGTATCTGGGATGTACGGCGGGGATTGTGGTGACGGCAAGCCATAATCCGCCGGAGTATAACGGGTATAAGGTGTACTGGGAGGACGGGGCGCAGATTACGGCTCCCAGGGATAAAGAGATTATTGAGCAGGTTCGGGGGATTACGGATTTTCGGAAGGTAAAGACCATGGGGGAGGAGGAAGCCAGGGAGCAGGGGCTTTATAAGACCATTGGCTCTGAGGTGGATGATGCCTACATGGAGGAGCTTAAAAAGCTGGTGATTCATCCGGAGATTCTGAAAGAGGAGGCCGGGAATTTAAAGATTGTGTATACGCCTCTTCACGGGACAGGGAATCTTCCGGTGAGAAGAATTTTGAAGGAGCTGGGATTTGCCAATGTCTATGTGGTGAAGGAGCAGGAGAAGCCGGACGGGGATTTCCCTACGGTTCCCTATCCCAATCCGGAGGATAAGAATGCTTTTGAGCTGGCGCTTGGGCTGGCCCGTCAGGTGGATGCGGATTTGGTGCTGGCTACGGACCCGGATGCGGACCGGCTAGGGATTTACGCAAAGGATTCTGCCAGCGGGGAATATAAAAGTTTCAGCGGCAATATGTCCGGAATGATTCTTTTGGAGTATATTTTGTCACAGAAGAAGGCCCTTGGGACGCTTCCGAAGGACGGGGCCGTGGTGACGACCATTGTGTCGGGAAAAATGGCACAGGAGATTGCCAGGGCCTATGACGTAGACCTGATTGAAACTTTGACCGGGTTTAAATATATTGGGGAACAGATTAAATTTTTTGAACAGAATCGGAACCATACCTACGTGTTTGGGTATGAGGAAAGCTATGGGTGTCTGGTGGGAACCCATGCCAGAGATAAGGATGCCGTGGTGGCCGTCATGGCTCTTTGTGAGGCGGCGGCTTATTATAAGCACCAGGGGCTGACGCTGTGTGACCAGATGGAAAGGTTGTTTGAGACTTACGGGTTCTTTAGGGACGGGCTGTGTACGGTGACGAAAA
>CAYWRB010000250.1:0-4739 GCA_964460025.1 uncultured Hungatella sp. | reverse complement strand
GATAAAATATATGGTAGATTGTCAGTAGCCGGTATTTCTGTCAAAACCGTTTTGGCTGGAGAAAACTGGGAAATGGACGGTGCACAGCTGGAAATTCTGCGGCCTCTGAAATTTTTAAAGGATGGAGAAAAATGAATCAATATAAGACCTTATTTTTATCCACATTTCAGCTGAGTGCCTGCACCTTCGGCGGCGGCTTTGTCATCATTCCTCTGATGCGCAGGAAATTTGTGGAAGAACTTCACTGGATTGATGAGCAGGAGATGCTGGATCTGACAGCCATTGCCCAGTCTTCACCGGGGGCCATTGCGGTAAATGCTTCCATCCTGGTTGGGTATCATGTGGCAGGCATTTGGGGAGCTATGGTTACGGTGCTGGGGACGGTTCTGCCGCCGCTTCTCATCATATCGGTCGTCTCTCTTTTTTACAAGGCCTTTCGAGACAACGCCATCGTCAATATGGCTATGGCAGGAATGCTTGCCGGAGTAGCGGCAGTGATCTGTGATGTGGTAGTTCATATGGCAGAAAGCATCGTGAAACAGAAACGGCTTCTGCCTCTGGCGGTGCTGGTGCTTTCCTTTCTGGCGGTGCGCTATTGGGGGATCAATATGATTGCAGTCATCCTTATCTGCGGGGCAGTGGGAGCTGCAGATACCTGGTATAGGGAAAGGCATGGAAGACAGGAAGAAGCTGCGGAAAGAAAAAAGGATGAGCAGCTGCGGAAAAGAAAGGAAAATGACATATGACTTGCATGGAATTATTTTGGAGTTTCTTCCAGATCGGTCTTTTCAGCATTGGAGGCGGCTATGCGGCGGTGCCCCTGATTCAGCATCAGGTGGTGGAGCTTCACCCCTGGCTGACCATGACCCAGTTTGCGGATATTATGACCATTGCGGAGATGACTCCGGGCCCTGTAGCCATCAATTCCGCTACCTTCGTAGGGATACAGGTGGCAGGAATTCCAGGAGCCGTTGCGGCTACCGCAGGATGTATCTTTCCCTCCTGCGTGATTGTAACCACGCTTGCATGGGTGTATTATCATTTCCGCGGACTTAAGATGGTACAGGGAATTCTGGCAGGGCTTCGTCCGGCAGTGATTGCCATGATTGCTTCTGCGGGTATCTCCTTAACCCTCCTGTCCTTTTTTGGACAGCAGACCCTGCCGGCCGATCTATCAGGTGTGAACAGGATTTCCGTGTTTCTTTTCTGCCTGGGATTTCTGGTCCTGCAGAAAAAGAAGATAAATCCTGTCTGGGTGATGACCGGCTGCGGTGTGGCAGGGGTGATTTTGTACTCTGTTTTTCACTGACAGGAGGGTTATCCCAAGAAATTTATGACTGCTGAGATTTCGGATTCTTTAATGGGCCCTTCTCTGAGAATACTCCAGGGATTGGTTCCGAATGTTACCAAGGTGGAAGGTAAATTGTAGGTGATTAAGCCATAATCCTTTACCAGATAAACCAAAGATTCATCCTTCCAGTTCAAAGCAGCGATGGTGTCTTCCACGGATTCTTCGGACGCCTTCCCGGATACGTTTAAGCTGGTTGCAGTGATAGGCTTTCCTAATGCCTGGACGACCTGAAGGGTAACAGGACAGTCCGGAACACGAATGCCAAGATTACCCGTGTTCGCCACAAGGAAATCGGAAACGATTGGCCGTTTCGGACATATAACGGTTAAAGGCCCCGGAAGAAACTTGTCACATAACATTCTTGATTCGGATCCTAAATATACCAATTTTTCTGCCATATCTAGTCCGGATACCACCACATGAATGGGATTCGATATCTGCCGTCCTTTCGCCTTGAATACCTTTTTTACCGCATCTTCATCTAAAGCGTTGGCTGCCAGCAAGTATCCGGTTTCGGTAGGAAGTATAACCAGTCCGCCATTTAAAAGGTGGTTGGTTATCCTATTGAGATCACAAAAATTCAATAGATAATTGTTGGTCAATTTCAATTCTGCTACATGTAAATGATCCATAGAATCAATTTCCTCTTTTCTACTATTTTAATCTTTTTATGTTCTTTAAATAACAGCATCAAGGGCAGACAGACTATACCAGTCACATCCGCCCCTGTTTAAAATAATTGATTCCCGGCCCGCTCCTGTTACGCTTCTCTCATGGCAGGATTATATTTTAATTCCATAAAGGAAGCAAAATCTTTGTTGTACATCTTTTCCAGATCGGAGCCGTAACCGATTACCATGTGAGGCTGTTCGGACATATAGAACTGCAGTGCCTCCTTGGTATTTTTCTCGCTTAAATCAATAGAGAACATATTCTTGGACTTATCGAACAGACGCATCTCGCTGACGCTGCTGCGGCCGGAGCGGTAGTAATAGTAGCCCCAGATCAGATCCTTGTTGGCCAGGATCTTGGCCTTATTGCCGCTCATATATACGGTCCACTTTTTGCCAAGCCATACATGATTGGAGATCGGATGGGCCTGGCTGAAGTCCTGTTCGATTTCGGACAGGGAGACAGATCCGTCCTTCTGCAGGTAATTCTGAATGTTCTTCATATAGGAATTGCTGAAAAGACCGATGGCGCTGAGAACGGCAAATACCACAAGGAAAGCGGCTGCTGCCATCAGAACCCAGAATAAAGGAGCATTCATGCCACCGATATTTTTCGTATCCAGTTCATAGAAATAAAAACGGTCAAATTCAGACTCCGTGACACCAACTTCTGTCAAAGTGGTGCGGAAATACTGTTCTGTCTGGGCATCCATCTGATTCCAGACGCCGGTGACAGTAAGGGGTTCAGGCGGAGCTGTCTTGCCGGACTCGTCCTGTATGCAGTCCCAGGTCTGCTGGATTCTGGAACTCATTTCACCGGATTTGTTCTTGTTCAGATAAATACTGTAAAAATACCAGGTAGAAGATTCGTTTTCATAATCCACCACAGACTGGAACGCCAGATAACTGTATCCGTTGATGCTGGTGGTACTGCCGCCGTATTTCTTTTTGGTGGTGGTGGAGTGCTCTATGTAGTCGGCCAGGAAATTCTCAGCGTCGATGGTGACATATTTTCCCTCGTAGGTTGCAGGATCCGCTGTGATATCCAGTTTAGTCGGACCGGTAATGACATCAAAGATTGCGAATTTCGTAATGGCCAGTAAAATGATTACACCGATGATTGAAAAAATGACTCTTTGAATGTTTGATTTCTTTGCTTTTTTTCTGAGTGTTTCTACCATAATGATCCCCCTTGGTCATCTTGTCGTACGGATTCTTTGGAAACTTTAAGCGAAACCTTAAGCGCTCCTTCGCATACTTCTCCTGAAGTTTCCGGAAACTATATATATATTAAGAAATTTCATATGGGTATGTCAAGAAGTTTTTTGAAAAAACACCCACTGGACAAATATAGGATTATCGTTTATAGTATTTGTAAATTGCGATCAGGAGGTGGGGATATTGGTATCACTTTATGAAGGCGGCGTTTATCTGGTAAATGGAAGGGAGATTGTCCCTGAAAAAGAGAGCGGCAGGATAAAATCCCTGACAGGAAGGGAGGCAGATAAAGAGGCTGCAAAGAAGGAGACTATTGCGTACTCCATTTTACAAGCTCACAATACCTCCGATGATATGGAGCATCTAAAGCTCCGTTTTGATTCTATGGCATCTCACGATATTACATTCGTAGGAATTGTACAGACCGCCAAAGCTTCGGGCATGGAAAAGTTTCCTATTCCTTATGTGCTGACCAACTGCCACAATACACTGTGCGCCGTAGGAGGCACCATCAACGAGGACGATCACATGTTCGGCCTTTCGGCGGCGAAAAAATATGGAGGAATCTATGTTCCGCCTCATATTGCGGTGATCCACCAGTATATGCGGGAGATGATGGCCGGCTGCGGGCGGATGATTCTTGGTTCTGACAGCCACACCCGCTATGGAGCCCTGGGAACCATGGCTGTGGGAGAGGGCGGAGGCGAGCTGGTATAGCAGCTTTTAAGGGATACATATGATGTGAATTATCCCGGTGTTGTGGCCGTGTATCTGGATGGAGCGCCAAAGCCGGGAACCGGGCCTCAGGACATTGCGCTGGCAATCATCGGGGCCGTATTCAAAAATGGTTATGTGAAGAATAAGGTGATGGAGTTTGTAGGACCGGGAGTCGGTTCCATGACAACGGATTACCGAAACGGCGTGGATGTGATGACCACGGAAACCACCTGCCTTAGTTCCGTGTGGAGAACCGATGAGGATACCAGAGCCTATCTGGCAAAGCATCACAGGGAGGAAGATTACCGTCCACTGAACCCTGGTGATGTGGCTTACTATGACGGCTGTGTGTATGTGGATCTTTCTACCGTAAAGCCTATGATAGCGCTGCCGTTCCATCCGAGCAATGTCTATGAGATTGATGAGCTGCGTGCCAATCTGACCGATATTTTAGGAGAGGTGGAGAACCAGGCGCGGAAGGTGTCGGCCGGCAAGGCTGAGTTTACTCTGTTGGATAAAGTAAAGGACAAAGAGCTGGTGGTGCAGCAGGCTGTCATAGCAGGATGCGCCGGAGGCACTTACAGCAATCTGATGGAAGCGGCACAGGTATTGAAAGGCAGAAGCTGCGGCTGTGATGAATTTTCATTGGCTGTGTATCCGTCTTCTCAGCCGGTATTTGCGGATCTGGTGAAGAAGGGCGCGGTATCAGCCCTGATGGATGCGGGAGCGGTCATTCGAACCGCCTTCTGCGGCCCATGTTTCGGTGCGGGAGATACGCCGTG
>CAYWRB010000249.1:0-4745 GCA_964460025.1 uncultured Hungatella sp. | reverse complement strand
CTTCCACTCGGCTTCTTCCATCACTCTTCTCTGAAGGGTCTGAGGCGTGTCGCCTTCTTTTACTTCCACTGCCTTCTGCAGAATAATCGGACCGGAATCCATGCCCTCGTCTACATAGTGAACCGTTGCTCCCGTTATCTTTACGCCTCTGGCCAAGGCTGCCTCATGAACCTTCAGCCCGTAATATCCCACACCGCAGAAAGAGGGGATCAGGGACGGATGGATGTTGATAATTTTATTTCTGTATCTGGCGATCATGGCTTCCGGAATCTTTACCAGAAAGCCGGCAAGCACAATCAGATCCGGTTTGTAGGAATCTACCTTGTCAATCAACGCCTCGTTAAATTGGTCCCGGTTTTCAAAGGTCCGTGGGGATATCCATTCCGATGGAATTCCATGGTTTTTCGCCCGTTCCAGGGCGTAAGCGCCTTCATTATTGCTGATTACCGCCACCACCTGGGCATCGGTAATGATTTTATTGTCAATGGCATCCAAAATTGCCTGAAGATTGGTTCCGCCGCCGGACACCAGCACACAGATTCTCAACATAAGGCCACTCCTTTTTCACCGTTTTCAACAGCTCCGATGACATAAGGCGTTTCCCCTGCGGCCTTCACTGCCTCTATGGTTTTCTCCACATCAGCCGGATCCACGGCCACAATCATGCCGATTCCCATGTTGTAAGTATTGTACATAATATCCTCAGAGATGTCACCTTTGGCCGCCAGCATACGGAAAATAGGAGGAACCTGATAACTGTCCTTCTTTATCACGGCTCTGGTCCCGTCTTTTAACATACGGGGCACATTCTCATAAAACCCGCCGCCGGTAATATGGCTGCAGGCCTTCACCTTCACGCCGGCCTCTTTTATGCTTCTCATGGCTTTCACATATATTTTTGTGGGGGCCAGAAGAGCCTCTCCCAGAGTTTTGCCCAATTCCTCATAGTAAGTATCTAACCCTTCCGGAGTCAGTTCTTTCTCAAAAACTTTTCTTACCAGAGAAAATCCGTTGCTGTGGACACCGGAAGATGCCATACCGATGAGTACATCCCCTGATTTTAAATCTTTTCCGTCAATCAGTTCCTTCTGTTCAACCACACCTACGGCAAAACCGGCCAAATCATATTCTTCCACCGGATAAAATCCTGGCATCTCCGCAGTCTCTCCGCCTACCAGGGCAGCCCCGGACTGCTTGCAGCCTTCGGCAACTCCGCTTACAATGGTCGCAATCTTCTCCGGCACATTTTTCCCACATGCAATGTAATCCAGGAAGAACAACGGCTCTCCCCCTGCACATGCCACATCGTTGACGCACATGGCCACACAGTCGATGCCTACGGTGTCATGCTTGTCCATCAGAAACGCCAGCTTTAATTTGGTACCTACGCCATCCGTGCCGGACAACAGCACCGGATGCTCCATATCCTTGATCTTCTCCAGAGAAAAAGCACCGGAGAACCCGCCGATTCCGCCTAACACCTCCGGCCTCATGGTCTCCATCACATGTTTTTTCATCAGCTCTACCGACTTATATCCGGCTTCAATATCCACTCCGGCTTTTTTGTAGTCCATCATTTATCCTCCTCACTTTTTCATTTGAGCCAGATATTCTTTGTATCCTATCTGCTCCAGCTTATCCGCCTTCTTAACTACATCGTTCTTTAATGATTCCGTATAATCTTTTATGCGTTTTAACAGTTCAGGATCTGACACGGCCAGAATCTTGGCTGCCAGAATTCCTGCGTTGGTTCCTCCGTTGATTGCCACTGTGGCAACGGGAATACCGGACGGCATCTGGACAATGGAATAAAGGGAATCCACGCCGCCTAAATCGGAGGTTTTCATAGGAATACCGATGACAGGCATGGGGAATAAAGCGGCGCACATCCCCGGCAGATGAGCTGCCTTTCCTGCGCCGGCGATCACCACCTTAACACCTTTTTCTTCCAGCCCCTTTGCATAGTTAAAAAAGATATCCGGCTCTCTGTGTGCAGAAATAACCGTGATTTCAAAATCTACTCCTAGTTTTTCCAGAACGTCCGCTGCCTGTGCCATAACAGGCATATCGGAATCACTTCCCATCACAATTCCAACTTTTGCCATAGCAAGATTCTCCTTTATTATTTTCAGTAATACTTTTAGAAGTTTTACTAATAAGTAATCCTTATTAATAAACTTCTACTTATTAAGAATAATACTAGGTTTTTTATGTACCGTCAACTCTTTTCCATATGGTTTTTGGAAAAGGCCGGACATAGAAAACAGGAACAGCAATTCATCCTGCTGCTCCTGTCGTGATTTCCTATCTTTTTATAACGGCGTACAGACTCCGTTCCCGTCCGCCTGATACTGCACTCCCTCTGATTCCAGCACAGCGTCTACTGCCAGACGGCCCGTAGACGGATCCAGATAGTAAAGGGCCCCGTCAATCTGCTGCCAGCCAGTCTCCATAGTCCCTAACGGATTCATATAATACCAGACTCCGTCCACACTTATCCAGCCAGTCTGCAGAACTCCGGAATCGTTCAAATAATACTGGCTTCCATCGATCTGCTGCCAGCCGACCTGCATCACACCAGATTCGTTGAGATAATATTTTATCCCACCGATCTCCTGCCAGCCATGCTGCTGAACACCGGATTCATCCATATAGTACCAGCTGCCGTTAATGTTCTGCCAGCCAACCTGCATCGCTCCGGCTTCATTAAAATAATACCATTTCCCCTCAAAGTTCTGCCAGCCGGTCTGCATGATGCCGGAAGGATTCAGATAATATCTGGCCCCATTGATATCCTGCCAGCCAACCTGCATCGCGCCTGTACCGTCCATATAGTATGTGGCTCCGTTAATATTCTGCCAACCGGTCATCATGGCACCCGTATCCCCAAGATAATACCAGGCTCCGTCAACGCTCTGCCACTGGGTCTGCATCACACCTTTGTCATCTAAATAATACCGGGCGCCGTCAACATCCGCCCAGCCGGTAGCCATGATTCCGTCCCCGCGAAACAGATACTGATTTCCATCCAGGATCTTCCAACCGGTGGTCATGATACCGCTTGCCTCATCCATATAATAGAAGCCGGCATCTGTCGTCATCCAGCCTTTCACAGGATTTCCGTTGTCATTCATGTAAAAAAATCCGGTTCCGTCGTTGATCCAGGAAGCTTTCTGCATCTCGTAGTTTTTGTAGTAATACTGATTGCCGCCAATGGTTCTCCACATATCGGCAGGAATCACGGAATTGTAATCTTTAAACAAGAAATCAATATCTACCGCCCCGTCTACCCCGTTTATGGATCCGGTATTGGTGGCCTGCCACATGGCAGGACTGTTGTATGTATACATGGTGCCGTATCGCGCCACCCACACATCGTAATTCAGCAGGGACAGATCAATCTTGCCGTTTAACCATGTCTCATTGGCATATACCATAGGGTGGTAGCCTGCGGCCTCTATCTTACGGCAGAATGCATTGATCACCTCACTGACCTGAGCCGGCGCCAGAGTTCCAAGGGTACTTGCATCCTCCGCATCGAAGGCCACGGGAAATGAAATCGGGTAGTCCTTAATCAGCTCCAGAACAAAATCAGCCTCTTGTTCCGCCATCTCCACAGAAGTGGCATAAGAATAGATATAGACGCCTACATTCAGACCCGCCGCCCTGGCTGCCCTGGCATTCAGAGCAAAATACGGATCTACCTGCCCTTGGTATCTGGTTCCCAGCATAACAAAATTTACATCCTGAGCCGCAACCTGCCCCCAGTCAACCAATCCTTTCCAATGGGACACATCAATTCCTCTGACCATGGCCCCCTGAATAGGCGTTCCGTCCGGCATCCGGTAAACACCGCCTTCTCTCTGCCACTGTGCCGCCATAGCCTGCATAGGCTGACAGCACAGAAGCATCCCCAGAAGCGCTGCCATAAATCTCTTCTTAAGCCGAAGTATTCCTTTGTCCTTTTTCTTTTCTCTCATACGCAATTATAACTCCATTTCCAGATCATGTTTTTTCATATTTTTGGTAGTTATTTTATCAAAAACACCATCCGGAAACAATTACGCTATTCTAAATAATTCTTACGATTTCCCTATTGAACCTTTGGCAGTTTTGCAAAAGATTCCTTTAACTCCTGGTCCGTAGGAATATAGTCTGACATCTCCCCGTCATTGAACCTCTGGTAAGCAACCATATCGAAATATCCCGTACCCGTAAGTCCGAATACAATGTTCTTCTCTTCCTTCGTCTCCTTGCACCTTAACGCCTCATCGATTGCCACTTTGATGGCATGGCTGCTTTCGGGAGCCGGAAGAATTCCCTCTACCTTGGCAAACATCTGAGCGGCTTTAAACACCTCTGTTTGTTCCACACTCCTTGCCTTCAAAAGGCCCTGATCATACAGTTCGGACACGGTTGAGCTCATTCCATGGTACCGCAGGCCTCCTGCATGGTTGGCAGACGGAATAAAGCTGCTTCCTAAGGTATACATTTTCGCCAGAGGACACACTTTTCCGGTATCGCAGAAATCGTAAGCATAGATTCCTCTGGTCAGGCTGGGACAGGACGCCGGCTCCACTGCAATCATCTCATAGTCAGCCTCGCCTTTCAGCATCTGGCCTGCAAAGGGAGAGATAAGTCCTCCCAGGTTGGAACCGCCGCCGGCGCATCCGATAATCGTGTCCGCTTTAATGCCATATTTGTCAAGGGCTGCTTTGGTCTCCAGACCGATGACGGACTGATGA
>CAYWRB010000248.1:0-4755 GCA_964460025.1 uncultured Hungatella sp. | reverse complement strand
TAAGGAGCAGGGGACACAGAGAGGAGCATAATGTCGGATAGAGATTAATTAGGGATAGAAATCTATACAGAATAGAAAGTTATATAGGGCAGAAAGTGACAATTATTTTGGCAGTGGAAATAAAATTTGCGCCAAAAAAATTGTCACTTTTTGTCTTTGCTTCTTCCAACCATACCATTTGTTATCCACCCCATAGACAGAGAGTCTTCCTTATATAAAAAATACGGAGGAAAAATGTAATTTTTTCATGCCCTTCCATTTTTGGCACAGGACTTGCTATTTATATAAGTGTACATGTACCGATTGAAAAAACAACAATAGTGAATGGAAGGAGTCAAGTATGAAAAAGAGTTTGAAGCAATGGGCAACATTGATTGCTATCTGCATGGCAGGAGGAACGATTTTTAAGCTTGCTTATCTGAGGGACGTATTCTATGTGGCCATGCAGGAGGCTTTTGGATTTACCAACACCCAGTTTGGACTTATGATGACCGCGTTTGCAGTGACTCAGTTTATTGCGTATCTGCCAGGAGGATGGATTACGGACCTGGTGCCGGTGAAATATCTGATTCCGGTGTCGCTGATTTCCACCGGTCTGTGCGGTTTCTGGATGGCAGCCTATCCGCCTTTTACCAGTATGCTGATAATACAGGCGATTATGGGAATTACCATTACCCTGCTGTTCTGGGAGGCAATGATTAAAGGCACAAGAATGATTGGGACGGCGGAAGAACAAGGCCGAATGTTCGGACTGCTGGAAGGCGGCCGCGGACTGTTTGCAACTATCATATCCTTTGCGGCCCTGTGGATGTTCACCACCTTTGGCGAGGGACGGATGGGACTGAGAGCCACCATGTTATTTTACGGAGCCTCCTTATGTATCCTGGGAGTTGTCTGCTACTTCCTGATTGAGAAAAATGAAGTAGAAGGACAGGTAAATGCAAAAGAGGCCCTGGAAGGATTGCTCCATGTGGCAAAACTTCCCAGAGTGTGGGTTGCAGGCGGAATCGTGTTCTTTGGTTATTCCTTTTACAACGGATTAAGCTATTTTTCTTCCTATTTAACTGAAATCTGCGGAATGTCCGTAAGCCTGGGCGTGGCGGTAAATATTGTCCGTCAGTATCTGATTGCGTTTATTGCGGCTCCCGTAGGCGGCATCATTGCGGATAAGATGGGGTCTTCCATCAACTTTTTGAAAATAGCTTTGGCTTTGGGAACCATTTTGACAGCCGTATACCTGCTGATTCCTGCCAATGTGGGAATCGTGGTTGTCATCGGCATCATGCTGGTGCTGGCGGCCGTTATGATGACAATCAGAGGTACTTATTATGCCACCACAGACGAGATTAAAATCCCTCTGATGATGTCAGGGGCAGCGGCAGGAATCCTGTCAATCGTGGGAAATACTCCGGATTTATTTATCTTTACCCTTTACGGACATTTCATGGATGCTTATCCGGGAATCCAGGGATACCGTTACATTTTTATCACCATGATGGTATTTGCCATTTTGGGAATCATCTGCTGCTTTATTCTTTCCCATATGAAGAAGCAGATTAAAGACTGAATTTTATAAATAAGAAGGGCGCCCACCCAAAAGAGGCAGAAAGGAAACCATATGAGCAGAGTACATAATTTTGATGAACCCATTTGTCGGGTAAACACAGATTCTTTTAAATGGGACTATGAAGGGGAGAGCGGAAAATACATCCCCTTAGGCGTGGCGGATACGGATTTTAAGGCGCCTCAGGAGATTATTGACGCGGTTCGGGAGAAAGTGGATTTCGGTGTGTTTGCCTACGGATATTTGCCTCAGCAGCGTTTTGCCGACGCGGTCTGCGGATGGTATAAGAAACGCTATGATATCAGCCTGGACCCGGAAGCAGTACGCCATTCTCAGGGGCTGATGACCGGCGCCTTGTGGATGATATTAAACGCTTACACCCGTCCGGGAGACAAGATTCTGATTCAGCCTCCGGTCTACAATACCTTCAGCGTGGTGATTCAGGGAGCAGGAAGATTTGTAGAAAACAACAATCTGATTTTAAAAGACGGGCGTTATGAGATTGATTTTGATGACCTGGAGAGAAAGACGGCTGACCCCAAGGTGAGAATTCTTCTGGTGTGCAATCCGGCCAACCCGGTAGGGCGTGTCTGGACCAGAGAGGAACTGACAAAGATGTATGAAATCTGCAAAAAGAACAACACCCTGATTGTCAGCGACGAGATTCACGGAGACATTGTCTATGCGCCTCACAGACACATTCCCTACTTCTCCCTGTCAGAGGAAATCGGCGACCATGTAGTGGTTATGGGTTCTCCAAGCAAGACCTTTAACCTGGCATGTTTCTATTCCGCTTACGTTGTCATTAAAAATAAAGCCCTGCGGGACCAGTACAATGTGGTTTACGACAACTACCATTTTGACTATAATTATATTGGAATCGAGGCGCTGATTACGGCTTATAACGAGTGTGAGTATTATGTGGACCAGCAGAATGAGTATTTCCTGAAAAATATTAATCTTGTAAAGAACTTTATTGCAGAAAATATGCCGGAAGTGAAAGTGATTGAGCCGGAGGCTTCCTATCTTCTGTGGCTGGATTTCAGGGCATGGAATCTGACTCCCTTCGAACTGGTGAACCTGTTTATGGAGGAGGGAGTAAAGCTGAACAACGGAGCAAATTACGGAAAACCGGGCAACGGCTTTATCCGCCTGAATGTGGCAACCCAGACGGCCGTGTTGGAAAAGGCTCTGGCGTCGATGAAAAAGGCTGCCGAAAAGCGGGTAAAGTAACCTGCAGCGGATGTTTACAGGAAAAGGGATACCGGCGGCAGGCGAGGATTATTCCCTCGCCTGCCGCAAAAGGAGAAGAGAATGGATGATAGGGATATTAAAATATCAGAAGCAGAAGAAGAGGTAGAGAAACAAAAGCTTCTGGCGGGGGATTTTAAGCACCCGGTATCTATCGGCTATGCGGCCCTGGTTACCGGTTGTGTATTTGGCTTTGTGGCGCTGGGGCTTATATTGTTCGACGCGCCGCTGGAACTGATGTTTTTGCTGTCCTGGATTGTGGTGGTGCCGCTGCTTATGCGTCTGGGATATGCTTACGGGGAACTGCAACAGATGGCCTGGGACATGGCCACGGCATCTTTTGAGCCCAATGTGGTGCTGATTGTCATCGGAGCCATGATTGCGGTATGGATTGCCAGCGGAACCATTCCATACATTATTTATTTGGGACTAAAATTTATTTCTCCTAGGATTTTTTTGCTGTCAGCCCTTATTCTGGCTTCCTTTACCTCCCTGGCCACAGGAACGTCCTGGGGGACTTTGGGAACCGTAGGGCTGGCCCTGGTGGGAATCGGCAATGCCATGGGGATTCCGTCGCCCATGACTGCGGGAGCCATTATCTGCGGGGCCTATTTCGGAGATAAGATGTCTCCCCTTTCGGACAGTACGATTCTGGCGGCGTCTGTGGCGGGAACCGATGTTATGACCCATGTGAAGCATATGCTGTGGACAACTGTACCGGCCTATGCTGTCAGCGCCCTGCTGTTTACAATCCTGGGATTTTACAATATTTCAGGAAGTTATGAATCTTCTGTGGCAGAGGAAATCATGGGAACTTTTGTGAAGTACTATCATTTTTCCGTGGTGGAGCTTCTGCCCATTGTTGTGGTGCTGATTCTTCTAATCAGAAACACGCCTTCCATCATTGCCCTGATGGTGGGCACCATTGCAGGCATGGCTGTGGCCATCGGACATCAGGGGGTGGTGCTTAAGACTTTGCTGGACTATATGGTAAACGGTTTTGCCATCAGCACGGGAAGTTCTTTTGTGGATATTCTTTTAAACAGAGGCGGAATCATGAGCATGATGAGCGCATTTCTGGCCATCTTTCTGGCTCTGTGTATCTCCGGCATGCTGGACAAGACCGGGGTGTTAAGCACCCTTGTAAGGCCTCTGATTCAGAAATGCGGAGATTCCACATTTAAGATTATTGCATGTACGGCAGTGATTACTTATATTACCAATGCCATCGGCTCTTCCATGCTGTTTGCCTCCATCGTGACGGCAACGCTGATGAAGGACGCCTTTGACCAGAACGGAATCGCGCCGGAGAACCTATCGCGGACTCTGGAGGATGCAGGCACCTTTGGAGCAGTGCTGATTCCGTGGAACGCCAATGCCATCTATGCCTCCCAGATGCTGGGAGTGGCGCCGCTGGCATTTATACCGTATTGCTTTTTGAATTATCTGACGCCCGTCATTGATTTGATTTATGCAAAGACAGGATTTACCATTAAAAGGATAGAAAGGGGAATGAAATCATGAAAATGAAAATAAACACAGAGAAAGCTCCGGAAGCCATCGGGCCCTATGCCCAGGGGTGGAAAGCAGGGGATATGGTATTCGTATCGGGACAGTTGGGAATCGATATGGAGACCGGTAAATTGGCTGAGGGCGTGGAGGCCCAGGCCCATGCGTCCATGAAAAATCTGGGAGCCGTGCTGGCCGAGGCGGGAAAAACCTATGGGCATATCGTAAAGACTACGATTTTTGTTCAGGATTTGGCGGATTTTTCTGTGGTAAATAAGGTGTACGGAAGTTATTTCGGTGAGGACTATCCGGCCAGAAGCTGTGTGCAGATTGGGAAGCTGCCTTTGGAAGGAGTGGTGGAGATTGAGTGCATCGCAGTGTAGGGGGAGTGACAGAAGATGAACAGGGCTGTTTTTTATGGAAATGTGCTT
>CAYWRB010000247.1:0-4765 GCA_964460025.1 uncultured Hungatella sp. | reverse complement strand
GCATCTTTCACCTTCGGGAACGCAATCACATCCCGAATATTATCCGCCCCCACCATAAGCATAGCCACCCTGTCAAACCCATAAGCCAGCCCTGCGTGAGGCGGAACCCCATACTTAAACGCTTCCAAAAGGAACCCAAACTGCTCCTGTGCCTTCTCCGGCGTAAATCCCAGCACCTCAAACATCTTGGACTGAATATCGCTCTGATGAATACGCACGGAACCGCCTCCCAGTTCCGTCCCGTTCAGCACAATATCATAAGCCTTGGCGCGAACCGCTCCCGGATCACTGTCAATCAGATGCCAGTCTTCTTCCATCGGCATAGTAAACGGATGATGCATGGCCACAAACCGCCCCTGCTCCTCGGAATACTCTAAAAGCGGGAATTCCGTCACCCAAAGGAACTTAAACTCATCCTTCTTTAACAAATCCGCCTGTCTTGCCAGCTCCAGACGCAGATTGCCCAGCACATCCCAGACTACTTTGTTCTTATCCGCCGCAAACAACAGCAGGTCTCCCGGCTTTCCGTCCATGGCCTTCACCAGTGCTGCAAGCTGCTCCTCTGTCATAAACTTAGCGAAGGATGATTTGTAAGTGCCATCCTCCAAAACGGCCAGATACGCAAGGCCCTTAGCACCGAATCCTTTGGCAAATTCCACCAGTGCATCAATCTTTTTCCGGGGCATGTTTCCTTTCCCCTCCGCGTTGATGCCACGGACAGAACCGCCAGCCTCCAATGCACCTTTAAACACTGCAAACTCACAGTCCTTCACCACCTGGGAAACATCCTTTAATTCCATTCCGAAACGGATATCCGGCTTGTCACTTCCGAAACGGTTCATTGCTTCTATCCAGGTCATCCTGGGAAGAGGAAGAGGTATCTCAATCCCCAGCAATTCCTTAAATAATTTGTGAATCAGCCTCTCATTGACATCCAGCACATCCTCCACATCTACAAAAGAAAGTTCCATGTCAATCTGGGTAAACTCCGGCTGTCTGTCCGCCCGCAGATCCTCATCTCTATAGCATCTTGCAATCTGGAAATAGCGGTCATATCCGGAGCACATCAACAGCTGCTTAAACAGCTGAGGAGACTGAGGCAGGGCATAGAATGATCCCGGATGAACACGGCTGGGAACCAGATAGTCACGGGCGCCTTCCGGAGTACTCTTAATCAAGGTAGGAGTCTCAATCTCCAAAAATCCCTCCTCTGCCAGAAACTGTCTCGTCAAAATAGCAATCCTGCTGCGGAACATCAGGTTCTTCTGAATATCCGGCCTTCTCAAATCCAGGAAACGATATTTTAAGCGCAGTTCTTCCTTGGTTTTGGAATTCTCCTCAATGGGAAACGGTGGCGTATCGGATTCGGACAGGATTCTAAGGCTCTCGGCCCGCACCTCGATATCACCGGTGACAAGGTTTTCATTGACGGCTCCCTGACGTTTCTCCACCTTTCCTGTAACGGCAATCACAAATTCACTTCTCAGCTTCTCGGCTTTTGCAAAGCTTTCCGCGCCACAGTCACTTTCTTCAAAAATAATTTGCAGGATACCGGAGCGGTCCCTTAAATCTACGAAAATAATTCCGCCTTTATTTCTGCTTTTCTGTACCCATCCCATGACGGTTATGGTCTCACCTACATTCTCGGTTCTTACCTCCGTACATCGGTGAGAACGTTTTAGTCCCAACATTGACTCTGACATAATTTTCTCCTCCATCTGTTCTGTGCATATACTCTCTCAGTCTCTTGGTATCTGACCTTGTATCAGCCTCACAAGCCGGCGCGGCTGAAATCCTGAAAACCTGTTATATGATGTCACTTCCACTCTTCTTTGTAGAATTCCACAAACTCCGTATATCCTTCTTTCCCCAGCTGCTCCTTCTGGAACTTCTTATTTTTATTCATCTGGGATACCAAAACCTCTGCCCCGTTTTTCCGTTCTTCCATGGCCTGTCTCATAATCTGACACAGTCTTTCAGAATCCAGGCCCTTTTCCAGAAGATATGCTTTTTTAGGGTTCTCACTCTTTACGCTGTCTCCCCGATCCAGCAAAATGGTAACAATACGCTCAAATCCGATGGAAAATCCGCAGGCCGGCGTGTCCACGCCTGTAAATTTGCCGATCATTTTATCATAGCGCCCGCCGCCTGCCACGGAACCGCCAAAGCCCTCCATGGATACCTCAAAAATGGTGCCTGTATAGTAAGACATTCCGCGCACCAGAGTAGGATCAAAACTTAACTGAAATTCTGTCTCTGCCACTTTGGTTACGGTTTCCATGATAAATGCCAGGTTGTCCGTCACTTCTTTCGGAAGAACCTGCTCCAGCTTGTCCCCCAATTCCCTGACACCTGCCGCATCTTTCTTCACTCCGGCCATCAGTTCCAGGTACCGGTCCACTCCTTTTTCGTCATATCCGGAAGCCAGAAGCTCTGCCTTTACTCCTTCGCTTCCAATCTTATCCATCTTATCCAGGGTAATAAATACCTGGTCTAAAGATTCCTCAGGGAAACCGCAGTACAATGCCATTCCTCTCAAAATTCCTCTGTCATTGATCCGCACGGTAAATGCATTGTCAGGGCATATTTTTCCAAGAGCCGTGGTGGTAGCCAGAATCAGCTCAATCTCCGCCATGCAGCTGGAATCACCTAAAATATCAATATCACACTGAGTAAAATGGCGGAAACGCCCCTTTTGAGGGCGGTCTGCACGCCACACGCTGCCCATCTGCAAAGCCTTAAAAGGGGTTGGAAGCTGGGCCGAATTGCCAGAATAATACCGTGCCAGAGGAACCGTCAGATCGTAGCGCAGGCCGCTGTCCACCAAATCATTTTCCTCCTTGGCCGTCTCCAGATTCAGCTTCTCTCCCCGCTTTAAAATCTTAAAAATTAATTTTTCATTATCTCCCCCCTGCTTGCTGGTCAGATTCTCAATATGCTCCACACAAGGGGTCTCAATCTGAGAAAATCCAAATCCTTTGTAAGTCTCCTTGATCTGGTTCATCACAAAATTCCGGATCTGCATCTCCCCAGGCAGAATATCTCTCATACCGGTTACCGGTTTCTTCTTCAATGCCATATAATACGTCTCCATTTCTTTCATTATATACCCTCAGGCTCTCCTTATACCTTTCAAGGTATCTACTGATTATACTAGCTTTCCACCAAATGCTCAATATGTTCCGTGATTATTTTTTCACCTTCCTGCCCCTCAATCTCCACATCATTCAGTATCAATTTCTCTATATTGCCGGCAAAAATCCCCATGCGGCTTACACATTTCACACCGTCCAGCATCGCCGGCTCTCCTGACATGGCATTCTCCGCATAGGAAACCTGCACATGTTTCATTTCCACACGCTCTATCTTCCTCTCCGGAAGACCGTAGAGATATGCCGCCGCCACATGGCAGTTTTTCGCCTGGATATCGGAAAAGCTCAATGATTTAATCCAAGGTGTCCTGTCATCCACAGGCAGCGCCTCCTTGGAAGCCACATAATCGCTGTGCCCGTCCGGATCACAGTAGTAGAAGCTGTTGATGACAAATGGGGTCATCACATGATCCATGCGGATCCTTTCAAACAGAATCCTGTCTATCACTCCATCCTTCCCCCGTCCCCGGCGAGTCTTGATCCGCAGCCCTCTGTCCGTGTGAAGGAACAGGCAATCCCTCACCATTACATTGCAGATCCCTCCCGCCATCTCGCTTCCCATAGTGACAGAGCCGTGCCCGTCTCTCATACAGCACTGGCGGATCACAATATCCTGGGACGGTGTCTTATACTTGGAACCCATATAGAGTTTCCCGGACTTTACCGCAATACAGTCATCTCCCACGGAAAAATATACTCCTGTGATTTCCACATCCCTACAGGATTCCGGATCCAGGCCATCCGTGTTGGGGGAATTCTTGGGATTTAAAATCTTCAGATCAAGGAACTTCAGATGATTGGAAAAATAAGGGTGAATATTCCAGCTGGGGCTGTTCTGAATCTGAATTCCCTGAACCGTTACGTTCTCGCATCCGTTCAAAAAAATCATCCTGGGACGGTATGCACCTTTCTTTACCTTAGGCTCATACCACCAGTTTTCTACACCCGCATTTCCGTCCAGTATGCCTTGTCCATAGATTTCCACATTCTCCACATGGATGCCTGTGATGATGGAGCTGAAACAGTCCTCCAGATTGCCCTCCCATGTTCCCAGATTATACTCCTTCTTCCCATCACAGCTTTCTACCATGCCCTTTAGAATCGGAAATCTCCTTCTGTCTGTCTCAGCCGACAGTACCGCTCCTTCTTCCAGTTCCAACCGAAGGTTACTCTTTAAAAATAAACTGGTAATCTTATAGACTCCCTTGGGAATCAGCACCCGGCTTTCCGGCGGACAGCTTAAAACAGCCGCCTGAAGAAAGGATGTATCATCCGAAATCCCGTCTCCCTTTGCTCCAAAATCCCTTACGTTCAGTGTCACAAACTCTTCCAACGTCCGAAAAGCAGTCTCCGCTTTGCCGCCTTTATTTCCTGCCTCTACAATATAATCTCTGTCCGGCTCTAATCCATAGACACTGAAAACTGCTTTTTTTGTTGTACCATAAAGCTGCTTATTTACATAAATTTCTTTCTTCTGCTCTAACTGATAGATGCTGCCATCCTCAATCTCCAGTACCGCGCACCTGGCTGTCCTGAAAATCACCCTCAAATTCATACCCACTACCTCCAAGACTAGAACGTATATTCATGGCTGCCTGACACTGTAAACAGAG
>CAYWRB010000246.1:1261-4767 GCA_964460025.1 uncultured Hungatella sp. | reverse complement strand
TCAGGAGAATGTGGATTATACGAGGGCCCAGGCTATGCTGGTGGTGGCTACTGAGAGAAACCGGTACGAGAAAATGTATACGGATGCTATCTGGAAGGTGGTGTTGGAGGACGGCAGGACCTTTGAGGAGTATCTTTTGGAGCAGATTCGGATTTTTTTAAGGGATTTAAAGACCATGAATATGCTGGCTGACAGCCGGGAGGTCACGTTAAGTAACGGGGAGAAGGAGAGAATACGCAGGACGGCAGAGACATATTTTAGCGGGCTTAGTGAGCAGGATATTCAGTATATGGGCGTTACCCTGGACGATGTGATATTTATGTATCAGCAATACCACAGGGCCAATAAAGTGGTGGGAGAGTTGACGGAAGATGTAAATCTGGAGGTTAGTGACAGCGATGCAAAGGTGATTTCCGTCCGCCAGATCGTGCTGGATGACAGAGAGCAGGCGGAACTTATTCGAAGCAGGGCTTTAGAGGGAGATAAAGAGCTGGGGGAGGCTGCCAGGGAGATAACGGAAACGGCGGTTGTGGAACGCCAGATGGAACGGGGGCAGGAGCCTGATGCCATAGAGGAGGAGGCATTTGCCTTGGGAGCCGGGCAGGTCAGCCAGGTGGTGGAATCGGAAGGATCTTATTATCTCTTTCAGTGTGTCAGTGATTATGAGATAGAGGCTACCAAAAAGAGAAAGACCCAAATCCAGGAGGAGCGCAGGGCATGGGTCTTTCAGCAGATATATGACCAGTTCCAGGAGGAACATCAGGTTACATTTTCGGAAGAAATATGGGCGGATATTCATTTTTCGGAGGGAGACAAGACTGCCTCCGACAATTTCTTTGCCCTATACCAGGAAGAATTTGGAAGCCAGGGATATTAGGGCCTGCTGGTCCGAGGCTCCCATTAGCTCTCTGGCGGAATGCATGGCCAGGATGGGGACTCCGATATCCACGGTCTTCATGGACAAAAGGGCGGAGGACAGTGCGCCTAATGTGGAGCCTCCTTTCATATCGGAGCGGTTGGAAAACTTTTTATATGGAATCTGATGGCTGCGGCACAGGCTCTCTATGACACTGACACAGGAAGCGTCGGTGGAGTAGGACTGGCTGGCAGCCATTTTGATTGCGACGCCGTCTCCCGGGAAAATCTGGTTTTTAATGTCGCATTTTTCCGAGTGGTTGGGATGGATGGCATGGGCCACATCCATGGAGAGAAGGAAGCCGTCCATAAGGGCGTTAAGGAAGATTTCCCGTCCGTATCCCAGGGAGGTAAACAGCTTTTCTAAAATCCGCTCCGTGACTGCGGAGAGAGCGCCCTGCTTGGTTCGGCTTCCTACTTCTTCGTTGTCGTAGAGTGCGATGACATTGATGCCGCCTTCGCGGAAACCGGAGGTGATGGCAGAGAGACAGGCCTGGACGGAGGTGAGATTGTCAAGCCTTGGGGCGCTGAAAAACTGGCCGTTCAGGCCGGCAGCGGTGCAGGAGTCCAGATTGTACAGATAAATTTCGTAATCCAGAATCTCATCCGGGCCGCACCCGGCTTCTTCAGCCAAGAGATTCAGGAAGAAATGGTCTTTGTCCAAGTTCTCCGTAAGGACCGTGAGGACAGGCAGCATGTCAACCTGAGGATTCAGTTTGACACCGTCGTTTACTTCCCGGTTCATGTGAATCGCCAGGTTGGGAATCACCAGAAGAGGCTTTTTGAAATCGATGAAACGGACTTGGGGAGAAAATGGGGAGCTGCCGGCGAGGCAGACTTTTCCTGCCATGGAAAGAGGGCGGTCCAGCCAGGTGTTTAAGATAGGGCCGCCGTATACTTCCACGTTCAGTTTGCCGTAGCGCCCGGTAGTTACTTCCGGGGAGGGCTTTACTTTCAGGCAGGGCCAGTCTGTGTGAGCCGCCTCCATGCGGAGGGAAGGCTTTTCTCCTAAGTTTTGGCCTATGGTGAAGGCGATGAGAGAGGAGTCAAAGACCGGGAGATAATAGCCATGGCCGGCCTCCAGGCTCCATGTGTCTGTTAAATCAAGAGGATAAAAAGATGCTTCTTTCAGCTGACGTTTGGCTTCCTTAATACAGTGATAAGGGGAGACGCTGGCCTCCAGAGTCTTTGATAAGATGTCCAGTGTATGTTCCGTATTCATATGAATCACTCCTTTGCTTGCATGATAATTATGGGCTTGTGCCGCTACCTGTATAGTATAGCTGATGGAAGAGGAAAATGGAAGTAATTGTTTGGGGAGATAAATGGCGGCCTGGGTTATTGTTTACTGGAAACCCGCAAACAGTGAGGATTCGGATTACAAAAAGTAATTGACATTACATAGAAATAGATTAAAATAAAACTAAAATTACTTAAATGACTTAAAAAGGAGGATGGAGATGTCAATCATTTATGATAAGGTCAGGAATGTATTTGCATTGAATACCAGTGAGACTACCTATGGTATCGCTATTGTGGACGGAAAGTACGTGGCCCACGGATATTATGGAAAGAGGATTCCCCCAGAGGATATCCGCTGTCTTTTAAGGGAGGGAGAGGCGCCTTTTGTTCCCAGCAAAAATAAGAGAGAGACAGGGGCTTTTTTGGACACTATGTGGATGGAGTTTCCGGAACACGGGATGGGGGATTTCAGGGAGTCGGCGTTCTGCCTGAGAACCGAATCCGGGCACAGGGCCAGTGAGCTGGAATACCGACGGTTTGAGATTGTTCCGGGGAAACCAAAGCTTCCGGATATGCCGGCTACCTGGGGAGGGGAAGAGGACTGTACTACGTTGAAGCTGTATTGTGAAGACAGGCTGACAGGGGTACAGGTCTGTCTTCAGTACACGGTGTTTGAGGATGTGGATGCTGTCACCAGGTCGGTGGTTGTGGAGAATCAGGGAAAGGAAAGGGTCTATCTGGAAAAGATTTACAGCTGCTGTCTGGATATGGAGGACCGGGACTTTCAGGTCGTAAGTCTTATGGGGGCATGGGCCAGGGAGCGGAATATCCAGAGGCTTCCTCTGGGATACGGCAGGCAGAGGGTGGCTTCCTTCCGGGGAGAATCCAGCCATCAGGAGCATCCTTTTATGGCGCTGGTGACTCCGGAGACCACGGAGGATTCGGGAGAGGTCTATGCCATGAATTTCGTATATTCGGGGAATTTTATAGCCCAGGTGGAGAAGGACCAGTTTGATTCGGTGCGTATGGTCATGGGAATTCACCCGGATGAGTTTTGCTGGAAGCTGGAGCCGGGGGATACGTTTACGGCTCCGGAGGTGGTGATGGTCTATTCGGACCAGGGGCTTGGAAAGATGACACGGCTGTTTCACAGATTGTACAGGAATCATCTGATTCGCAGCCCTTATCTTTACAAGGACAGGCCGATTCTCATCAACAACTGGGAGGCAACCTATTTTCAGTTCGATGAGAAGAAACTTTTGGACATTGCCGAGGAGTCCGGCAAGCTGGGGATTGAGATGCTGGTGATGGATGACGGCTGGTTTGGAAAACGGGATTCTGACGAAAAT
>CAYWRB010000246.1:0-1251 GCA_964460025.1 uncultured Hungatella sp. | reverse complement strand
ACTGGCAGGTAAATGAGGAGAAATTAAAGGGCGGCCTTAAAAAGCTGGCGGAACAGGTCAATGATATGGGAATGAAGTTCGGAATCTGGTTTGAGCCGGAGATGGTATCCCCGGATTCGGATTTATACAGGGCCCATCCGGATTGGGCGATTCAGATTCCGGGACGGGATATTACCCAGGTAAGGCAGCAGTATGTGCTGGATTTGTCCAGGCAGGAGGTGGTGGACGGAGTCTATGAAATGGTGGCGAAGATTTTGCGGGAGGCGCCGATTTCCTATGTGAAATGGGATATGAACCGGCCTCTGTGTACATTGGGAAGCCTGGGACTGCCGCCGGAACAGATGGGGGAGCTGTCCCACCGGTATATGCTGGGAGTCTATCAGATGCAGAAACGCCTGACAGAGGATTTTCCGGACCTTCTTCTGGAAAACTGTTCCAGTGGAGGCGCCCGCTTTGACCCGGGCATGCTGTACTACAGCCCGCAGATTTGGTGCTCTGACGATACGGATGCGGTGGAACGGCTGGCAATCCAGGAGGGAACGGCCATGGTGTATCCGCTGTCTTCCATCGGCGCCCATGTAAGTGCCTGTCCCAACCATATGGTAGGCAGGGTGACGCCTTTTGAGACCCGAGGGCATGTGGCACTGGCCGGAACCTTCGGATATGAGCTGGATATTACAAAGCTTTCCGGGGAAGAGAAAGAGATGGTGAAGGAGCAGGTAAAGCTGTACCACCGTTACCACAGCGTGATTGCAAATGGAGAGTATTACCGCCTGGGGTCCTACAGGGAAAACGGCAGGTGGGACAGCTGGATGACAGTCAGCCAGGACAGGAAAGAGGCAGTGCTGGTCTATGTGCAGGTGCTGGCGGAGCCCAATAAGAAGAGCCGCTGTATACGGTTGAAGGGGCTGGATGAAAAGGAGATGTATGAGGTAAAAGATGTGTCCGGCCAGGAGAAGACGGTATGCTGTTCCGGAGCTGCGCTGATGAATGCGGGAATTAGAATGATGCCTGTTGTTGGAGATTTTCAGAGTGTTATGTATGAAATATCTGTGCAGGTAAATTACCATAGCCGCTCTGAATATGATTACGATCCAGTTTGAAAATATGGATGACCGCGGCATGAAAATGAGCATTTGCACCAGCTTCCAGTATGGCAGTGGCATGCTGCTCAACAATGCAGATTGTAAAGAAACCAGGAGCAGGGCGGAGGAAATAGTGCTGCACGATCTGATATATTCCTTTTAATGT
>CAYWRB010000245.1:3225-4787 GCA_964460025.1 uncultured Hungatella sp. | reverse complement strand
CGTAAATACCTTGAATTTTGTGTGGCATGGGTTTCATTTTCCCAACAGCCTTCCATGCAGGCAGTCCTTCATTTATATTTTTCTTATGCTGACTGTCTGCTATCAGGCATACAGCCATTTGGGAGAGATTCCTTGGAAACATGTTGCTCTGGCTTTTTGGGGAAGCATTGCTTTCGTGATTCTGGCAGAAAAGCTGGTGGAACAAGATCATTTCAAATTCTATGTATACTATGTGGCAATTCTATTTCTGGCGGCTTATGCAGGACTGCTTTATTTATATAAAGTTAAGAGAAAACGTTATGGCTTTTTGATGATTTTAGCTTTGGGTACGGTGTCTGTGGAGGCGGCTGTCAATACTACGGTTACCAGTGTCACCACCACCAGCAGAACCAGTTATATAAAAGATAATCAGGATGTGGAACGGCTTGTAGACTCTCTTGTACCGGCAGATACTTTTTTCCGGATTGAGAAAGTGACCAGGAAGACGAAGAATGACGGAGCGTGGATGAATTTTCCTACGGTATCCTTATTTTCTTCCACGGCAAACAGGGATTTAACCGCGTTTTTTAAGGAGGTAGGATGCGAAGGAAACACAAATGCCTACAGCATTACCGGAAGCACTCCTCTGATTGATTCCCTGTTTTCCGTCAAGTATGGGTTATATTCTTCGGAACAAACAGAGATTCCCAACTTGATGCTTCTGCGCCAGGAGGGAGACACGTATCTCTATATGCGTCAGGATACCCTACCCGTAGGGTTTGTCATAGACCCGGATCTGGAGGATGTCTGGATGAGGGATTTAGGAAATCCGGCTCTGGTGCAGAATAACCTGTGTGATATTATTGGGGCGGACCAGGTATTGACAGAGGTGGACAGTGACAGTCAGGTCAACAGATTACGCTTTACGCCGGAAGTCTCCGGGGACTATTATGTGTATGTGGGCAACAGAGCGGTAGAGCAGGCGGAGCTGAAAATAGGAGAGAATACACAGACCTTTAAAAATATAAATAGAGGCTTTTTGCTGGAACTGGGGTGGTGTCAGGCAGGACAGCCTGTTCTTCTCACCGGTGAAGCAGAGGATGTGGACTTAAGGGCCAGGGCTTATCGGTTTGATTTTGACGCCCTTCACTCCGTATATGAAACGCTGAACAGATATCCCCTTGTGGTGACAAAATGGACGGATACGGCGCTGGAGGGGGAAGTGACGGCAGAGAAGGCGGGAACTCTCTTTACCAGCATTCCTTACGATGCCGGCTGGACAGTGACCGTGGATGGGGAGATTCAGGAAATTCAAAAGATCTTTAACACCTTTGTCAGTGTGGAACTGACGGAAGGCTTCCATACCGTATGTTTTTCTTATGAGCCGGAAGGATACAGGGCAGGAATTTGGATCACCTTGGGAAGTATACTGCTTTTGCTGGCAATTCTGGTGTGCAAAAAGGCATTCCGAAAGAAAAGAGAAGTGGAAACGGAAGAGCTGGAAACAGAAAGCATGGAACTGGAAGAGCTGGAATATGAAGAGCTGGAAACAGAAAGTATAGAAGGGGAAGAGTTGGAGCATG
>CAYWRB010000245.1:0-3125 GCA_964460025.1 uncultured Hungatella sp. | reverse complement strand
AAACAGAAAGTATAGAAGGGGAAGAGTTGGAGCATGGAGAGATAGAAACAGAAAGTATAGAAGCAGAAGCGTTGGAACATGGAGAGATAGAAGCAGAAGAGTTGGAACATGGAGAGGAGGAAACGGATCAATGAAGCTGTGGGGAGGACGTTTTACAAAGGAAGAAAATCAGTTGGTTCATAATTTTAATGAGTCCTTGTCCTTTGATCAGAAATTTTATCGGCAGGATATCGAAGGCAGTATGGCCCATGTAACCATGCTGGCAAAACAGGGAATCGTGTCAGAAGAGGATAAAGAGGCAATTTTAAAGGGACTTCAAGGAATTTTGGAGGATATCCAATCCGGGAAGCTGGAATTTACAAAGGAACATGAGGATATTCATTCGTTTGTTGAAGCCAATTTGATAGAGCGGATTGGGGAGGCAGGCAAACGGCTTCATACAGGACGCAGCAGGAACGATCAGGTAGCTCTGGATATGAAGCTGTACTGCAGGGATGAGATCAGGGAGATTGACAGTCTGACAAAAAATCTGATGGAGGAGCTGCTTAAAATCATGGAGGCGAATCTGGACACCTACATGCCTGGATTTACCCATCTGCAGAAAGCCCAGCCGGTGACCCTGGCCCACCATATGGGGGCATATTTTGAGATGTTTAAGAGGGACCGCCAGAGGCTTCATGACATTTATGAACGGATGAACTACTGCCCTCTGGGAGCAGGAGCTCTGGCCGGGACAACTTATCCTTTGGATCGGGAGTATACGGCACAGCTTCTGGGGTTTTATGGGCCTACCTTAAACAGCATGGACTCCGTGTCGGACAGAGACTATATCATAGAGCTTTTAAGTGCCCTGTCACTGATATCCATGCACCTTAGCAGGTTCAGCGAGGAGATTATCATCTGGAACAGCAATGAATACCGCTTCGTGGAGATAGACGACGCTTACAGCACCGGAAGCAGCATTATGCCCCAGAAGAAAAATCCGGACATTGCGGAACTGGTTCGTGGAAAGACCGGCAGGGTATATGGAGCCCTGATGTCCATGCTCACTACCATGAAGGGTCTGCCTCTGGCTTACAATAAGGACATTCAGGAGGATAAGGAGCTTACCTTTGACGCCATTGACACCGTAAAAGGATGCCTGGCCTTGTTTACGGGTATGATCTCTACCATGACCTTTCGGAAAGATGTGATGGAAAAGAGTGCGAAAAATGGCTTCACCAACGCCACGGATGCGGCGGACTATCTGGTGAAGCACGGGGTGGCTTTCCGGGACGCTCACGGTATTGTGGGACAGCTGGTTTTATACTGTATCGGAAAGGACAAAGCTCTGGATGACATGACATTGGAAGAATTTAAGGCGATAAGCCCGGTGTTTGATGAGGATATCTATGAGGCTATCAGTATGAAGACCTGCGTGGAAAAAAGAACCACCTTAGGCGCACCGGGGCACTCAGCCATGGAAGAGGTTTTGAAGATTTTCCGGCAGCAGCTGGACGGGCAGGAGTCCCTTTTGCAGACAAAAAATCCATCCTGCATCCTTTAGATGAAAATGAATGAGACACGGCGCCCGAAGCCTCCGGGCTGCCGTTTATCAGACCGGTGAACAGGAAGAAAAACAGCCTTCTCAGCCGGAATTTCCATGACCGGGGGGGTCATTGGGGGTCGTGATGTTCATATGGTTCGTAAGAAGATCCTTAGCGTATTTTCCCGGAGAACTGCCGGCAAATTTAGTAAATACTTTAATAAAATGGGCGTAATTCTGAAAACCGCATTCGAAACAGGCGGTTGTGATGGATGCGCCCTGTTTTAATAGAATCTGGGCGTGCTGAATCCGGCGGACCACCACATAATTCCAGAGAGAAATTCCCATAAATTCTTTAAAGACATGGCATAACCTGGAACGGCTGATGTTCAGGTGATCGGCAATGCCCTGGATGGATATGTTGTTGGAAAAATTCACGTTAATATAGGCAATGGCCTCCTGCACGATTTTAGGGAGAATGTCATTGGACGCCAGATCGTTCTGCTGCTGGGCGGAATTGGCCAAAAGCAGAATGATAGACAGATTGGACCGAAGCCATACGTCACAGCCATATATATTTTCGTTGATCGCCTTTATGGAGGAGTCCACACAGTGCTCAAACAGCTTGATCTGCTCTTGATTCAGATGGGCCGGAGAAGGAGAGGGTGAGGAAAAGCAGGCCAGCAGATCGGTCTGGCTGGTGGAGAGGCCGGAAATAAGGTTTTCGTTGATGTGAACCGGAAGTCTCTCATAGGCCGAATCATCATGAACAAAATATCCGTGGATGTCATTGGGACGGACAAAGGTCAGGTCTCCTGGTCTTAAATGATAGGAGGTATCATTGATAAAATAATCCACATTACCGCTTATGAACAGCATAATCTCATAGGCATTGGGGTGTACATGAAGGGTGCGTTCCAGACGCCCTCTGGAATTCCTGTGGGAGAGAAGATATTGATAAATGTATTCGGTGGGAATTTGATTAATCATGGAAATCCTGTATCCTTTCTATAAAACTGTGCAATTCATCTAAAAAAATCCCTGCAATTTTTGAAAAAAATAAAAGTTATGAACAAATAAAACAGCACAATATGACATAAATGTAGCACAATTTCTCATAAATAGGGAAAAAAAGTGTGGTAGAATAGACGTATTCATAATGAACTGAGTTTTTGGGAAGATCAGACATTAGGAAATGTCTATATTATCTAATAATAAATCAAATTTCCGCTAAGAACAAGATAAAATTGCTGTTTTTAAAGAGTACCTTAGGGGAGAAAGGAATATTTATGGAAGTATCATTGAAGTCCAGAAGTGATGCGGTCCGTCTGTTTCTTGATATTATAAGGCCTTTAAAGCCTCTTTACAGTCCGGGCCATGCGTTTCTGCACGTTGGTGATGCAGGCGTACATTACGGGGAAAAGTCAGCCAGAATGGAAGGCTTTGCCAGAGTGATGTGGGGCTTGGGGCCCCTCTGGTCAGCGGATAATTCCAAGCTTCCTCCTGAAATCAGGAAGGAGATCGATGACTGGCTGGAATGGTACCGGGAGGGGATCATTCATGGAACCTCACCGGAGGACGAAGAATACTGGGGCGATAT
>CAYWRB010000244.1:0-4794 GCA_964460025.1 uncultured Hungatella sp. | reverse complement strand
CGGAGAAGCACCTGCTTTCGCCGCCAACACCATCACTTCATTGATTACACTGAATTCAACTGCGGTTACTGCCTGTAAACATGATTTAATCACCTGAGCGTCTCCCGCATGTTCACCACAGCGAATGATCTTCTTTCCGATCACCTCCATCACTTCTTCACAAGTATCCAGAATTTCTTCGGAAGCAGATTCCATAATTGTAAGTGTTCCCTCATCAGCCCCCTTCTGTCCCCCGCTCACTGCCGCATCTACAAAATAAATGCCCGCATTTTTCAAATCCCGGCCCAACATGGCACTACTGGCCTGGCCAATAGATGCCGTAAGAACAAGAATGGAACCTTTGCCCATTCCTTCTATCAATCCGTCTTCTCCAAAAATAACAGAACGAGCCTGCCTGTCATTTAACACCATAACAAACACAAGCTCTGATACTTTTCCTACCTCTTTGTTATTGTTGGCAATCTTTCCCCCATGTTTCTCAAAAAATTCTTCTTTTTCTTTCACCAGATCAAGCCCTGTTACCTCATATCCTGCCCTTACTAAATTCAGGGCCATTCCCATCCCCATATTTCCTAAACCGACAAACCCAATTTTCTTCATATGACACCTCCTATTACTATTTTAGATAGACCGAACCGTAACCAACTCCTAATAAAGACACAGGTTTCTTACATTTTTTATTGTCAAGTCAAGTAACTCTGTGATAAAATTCATAATATTACGGAGGAAACTTTTTATGAAAAATCACCCAACTTTACAACAACAGAAATCTATTACTACCAAACGGAAAATACTGTCTGCTTTTGTTGAACTGTTAAAACAGAAAAATTTTGAGCAAATTACCACTAAAGAAATCTGTTCTGCGGCTGGTGTATCTAATGGCTCTTTCTTTCATCATTTTAATGAAAAATCTGCTCTTCTCAATTATTATATGGAGGAAAACTATTCTGTCTATGGAAAAGCCATAATACAAAAATCATTTGATAATCCTTATGCTGTTTTTATAATTCAGGACCAGCTGGCCAATCAGTCGATTATTGATTTAGGACCAGCCTTTGCTTCCAATTACTATACAAGCAAAAATAAAACGGTGGCTACCCATGGAGATGATTTCCATATTATGAACCATACTTCAGGGTTCATGAATGACACATATGCCGCCGCCAATAATCTGATTAAAAATAAGTGGGTTAAACATGGCACTGTTCCCGAGCAAATCGTAGCTGATTTTCATTCTATTCGCCATGGCATCATTTTTGACTGGTGTGCCTGTGATGGTTCTTTCGATCTCAGCAAAGCAACACACCGTTTGCTGATGATCTATTTTCATGGTATCAGCACACCAGCCGGTATTAAAGTTCTGGATGAATTGGAAAATATTTAGATTGTCAGGGCAGCGTCTCGTCCACTCTCTATTGCCTGATTTGCTTGACCCACCTGCCTTGCATCACCAATTACATAGATCTCTTTTCCATTTGTCTGAAGGTTGACAAACGGATGATAACTTTTTACGCCCATAGCCAACACAACACCATCAAATCCTCTCAAGGAAATTTCTCTATTGCTTTCGTCCCCATACAGAATACCGTCCTCAAAAAATTCTTTTACCTTAGACTTTGTCAGTATGCGGACTTTCCTTCTCTCAAGTATAGCCAGCAGTTCTTTTCTACTCACATCTGTCACATCAAGTGCGATTCCCTCTCTGAGTTCAACAAGAGTCACCTCATGTTTACGCTCCGCAAGATACATTGCAGTCTCCGTACCTGTCATACCGCCTCCGATGACAAGAATCCTTTTGCCGACTCCATAATTGACCTTTCCATCCAACACATCTACCGCATCTGCAAGTTTTGGATTATCCATTCCCTTTATCGGCAATCTTATAGGAGAAGAACCGGTTGCCAGTACTAATACATCTGCCTCAAGATTCGTGATATCTTCCTCCCTCATCTCAATCCCCAAATGATATGTAACACCATACTTTTTGCCCATTGTTACATAAAATTTAATCGCACGGGCAAGATCTTGTTTTCCTTCCGGTACACTGGCAAGGCGAAACTGTCCTCCTGGCTGTTCACCCTTATCATAAACTGTCACCTGATGCCCGCGTTTCGCAGCAAGCATTGCACAGTAAAGCCCTGCAGGGCCTGCTCCTATGACAGCTACGGTTTTCTTGGATTCCGTTGGTTCAACCTTACAATTTTCCCGACCAGCAAGCGGATTAACCAGACAGCTGACCTCCTTATTATTCAAAAGATATCCGATACAGGACTGATTACATGCAATACAAGGACTGATTTCATCGATTCTCCCCTCATGAATCTTGTTAACTATATAAGGATCAGCAATGGCCTCTCTTCCAAGAGAAATCATATCCAGTTTTTCTAATTTAAGTGCCTGAAGCATCACATACGGATCATTATATCTTCCGGAACTTGATACCGGAATAGATACTGCTTTCTTGACCTCCCCTGATGCATAACCGCTCCACCCTGGACGAGTCATCGCTGCTGTCGGTGTCGTCCATTCCAATGTCTCATAGCAGCACTGAGACAGGTCAATGGCATCATAACCGGCATCCTCCATAATCATGGCAACTGCGGCTGCCTCGTGTGGAACAATACCATCAATAACGTGTTCATCTGATACGATTCTAATTGTAACTGGGAACTCTTCCCCACATTTTTTTCGAATATTTTTCAGTATTTCTACAAGAATTTTTGTCCTTCCTTCCAGAGCTCCGCCAAACTCATCCACTCTTTTATTGGCATGAGAGGAGAGAAACTCCGCAAGAAAATATCCTGCTGAGGAATGGACACACACAGAATCAAATCCTGCTTTTTTCGCCCGTAACGCAGCATCGCCAAATAGGTCAATGACTCCCCATACTTCTTCTGTCGTCAAAGCGCGAGGCATTTCACCGGATCTTGGACAACTGACTCGTGAAGCCGACCAGGTAGTCTCGCCTATAACGGACTCATGGGTTTGACGACCGCCATGATATATTTCAACAGTCACCTTAGCTCCCGCGTCATGCACGGCATCCGTAAGTTTTTTCCAAGCAGGAATGGACATATCATCATAAAGACCTGCCTGCCGGACCATTCCCTTCGCCGTAGGATGTACGGAAGTTGCCTCCACCGTAATCAATCCGAATCCCCCCAAAGCCCGTTCACGATAATAAGCAATCATACGTGGTGATGGCGTCGCATCATCATTTCCCAAATTGGTTGCCATAGGTGCCATGATAAAACGATTTTTTACTGTCATGGCCCCTATTTGAACAGGTTGAAATAAAGCATCAAAATTCATAATAAACCTCCTTTATATAAAAAATCATAAAATAGAATTGCAGATAAAAATTACGGCTTGTACAACCACAACACCCCAAATTGCAAAAACTGTTGTATATCCAAGAATATCTTTTGCTTCAATCTTGCCTATAGCAAGAATCGGAAGTGCATAGAATGGATGCATAATTTTAAGAACAGCATCTCCCCATGCATTGGCTACAGCCACATTAGCAAGATTAGCACCTAAACGATTAGCTGTTTCAAAGAAAATAGGTGCTTCAATAGAAAATTTGCTTCCACAAGACGGAATTACAAAATTAAGCAGACCTGAACAGATGTTAACTACATTTGGCAAAGTTTCTGCCGTAGCAATATTGGCAAAGAAAGACACAACCATCGTCGTTAGTCCGCATCCTGCCATCATGCCCATAATTCCTGCATAAATTGGAAACTGTACAATGGTAGGTCCTGCTGCGGATGCAGAATTTCCGACACGTTTCATAAATTCCGCCCCATGATCAACCATAAGGAAACACAGTGCAAAAAGAATCAGATTTACAGTATTGATATTAAGTGCATTAATCCCCTTCCTTGCAACAGCCATAATAGCCGGAATAATCGCAATAACGCCGATTGTTAATGTAGGAATCCGACTATACATAAGCTTCTGTGCGAAGGTCGGATTCGCAGGACGCATACATTCAAATTTTTCGTCTTCATATTTGGCCGGATCATATTCTTCAATCTCGTCCTGATTGGTTGGCATTATAAAACGAGCCAGAATAGGAATTGTGATGAAAAGAATTATAGTTATTAAAATGTTCTGAAGTGAACATATAGTCTCTGTCATTGGAATAACTCTTCCTGCCGCTTCTACGGCATAAGATCCTTCCGTAGCCACCAGAAGTGGTATCGTACCACCAATAGCGCACTGCCACATCATTTCGGCAACATAACCAAGAGCCAGAAGATATGGAAAATGGATTCCTTTCACCTTTTTACTAACAGTCTTCGCATAGATAGCGGCAAACGGAATTTCAAATGTGGACTGAACCGCATTGATAATCATAAACATAATAACTCCCAAAACATATGCCTGAGTTGCGGTCTTGGGAATATCTGCCAGTTTATTCATGAGTTTAGCTACAGGCTTTGTTTTTGCCAGCATGGCGGATAACAGCATCATAACACAAACCTGCATGGCAAAAGATAAAAGATTCCACATACCATCCGTAAAATATCCGGCTAAAACAATCGGTGAAGTTCTCGTCCCTATCATACCGATCAGAAACACAGCTATTGCAAGAATAATAGCAATGGTCAGCGAATCCGGTAAATACACTTGTGCAAAATTATTGAAAGCATTACCGATACGATATACAATATTTCCCTTCTTTTTAGTGTTCATACCTTCCTCCTTTTTAGAGTTTGCTCCTTATTTTTTAGAGTATACTCTGTTTTTATATATTTTAATATGATGATACTCAATTGTCAATTTCTT
>CAYWRB010000243.1:0-4814 GCA_964460025.1 uncultured Hungatella sp. | reverse complement strand
TATACCTCTTATACCTATCCATAGCCTCTTTCTCCGTCCTCCTAAACAATCCTTCAGCCTCCTCAGGAAACGTCCTCTCAAGCGCCGAAAACCTCACTTCCCCCCTAAGGAACTCCCTAAAATCCCCAACCGGCTCCTTAGAGTCCAACACAAACGGATTCTTCCCTTCTTCCGCCAACGCCGGATTATGCCGATACAACTGCCAATACCCAACTTCCACCGCTCTCCGAATCTCCCCCTGCACATCGCCCATACCGCAGCGAAGCCCATGGCTGATACACGGTGCATACGCAATAATCAATGACGGCCCCTCATAACTTTCCGCCTCCGTAACCGCCTTCAAAAACTGTGCCGGATTTGCCCCCATAGCCACCTGAGCCACATACACATCCCCATAACTCATAGCCATCATTCCCAAATCCTTCTTCTTACTCCTCTTGCCAGCCGCCGCAAACTGCGCCACCGCGCCGGTAGGCGTAGCCTTAGAAGCCTGCCCCCCTGTATTAGAATAAATCTCCGTATCAAACACCATCACATTTACATTAGCCCCAGACGCCAGCACATGGTCCAAACCGCCGTAACCAATATCATAAGCCCACCCGTCGCCGCCAAAGAACCAGACAGACTTTTTCGTCAAATGATCCAGATTCGCCTTAATCTCCTCCAAGGTCTCCTTCTCATTCTCCCCAGGCACATAAGCCATCACAGCCTCCTTAAACACCTGGCCTGCCGTCTTCGACTTCTCCGTATCATTCATGCCTTCCAGCCACTTTTCAGCCGCCTCTCTAAACGTCTCATCTCCCGTCATCTCTGCCAATGCCCTCACATGCATGGCCAGCTTGCTTCTCTGCTGCTCCACAGACAGCCAGATACCCATGCCATACTCCGCATTATTCTCAAACAAAGAGCCGCCCACTGCCGGTCCCTGCCCTTTATAATTGGTAGTATACGGAAAAGAAGGAAAACTGGTAGCCCACACCTGAGAACATCCCGTAGCCGTCGCCACATACATCCTGTCACCAAACAGCTGGGTAATCAGTTTCGCATAAGGCGTCTCCCCGCACCCCGGACAAGCTCCCGGAAACTCCAAAAGCGGCTGCTCAAACTGGCTTCCCTTCACAGTAGACACCCCTAACGGATTCCCTTTCGGCGATAAGGCAATTGCCCTCTCCCAGTTATCCGCTTCCCCGCGATGCTCATCCAGCGGCTCCATACTTATAGCCTTCTCCTTCGCCGGACATACGCTGACACAGCTTCCGCATCCGGTGCAATCCAACACAGAGGTCTGAATCCGGTATCGATACCCTTCCATCCCCTTTCCCTTTGCCTGAACCGTAACAAAGCTGTCCGGAAGCCCTGCCACCTCTTCCTCCGTAGCTAAAAACGGCCGAATACATGCATGAGGACACACATAAGAACACATGTTGCACTGAATACATTTCTCACTGTCCCACACCGGAACCTTCACCGCAATTCCCCTCTTCTCATACTTAGAAGTTCCCTGAGGCATAGTCCCGTCCGGCAAATCCGTAAACTCACTGACCGGAATAGAATCTCCCTTCATAGAGTTCACCGGAATCTGAATATTCCGAATCCATTTCGGCAGCGTCTCATCCACTTTCACCGGCTCTTCCTCAAGTTCTGCCCATCTGGCGGGAACCTCCGCTTCCTCCACCATCAAAACTCCCTTGTCCACTGCCCCGTAATTCATATTCACAACCTTGTCACCCTTTTTCCCATAGGATTTTAAGATTGCCTTCTTCATATAATCCACAGCCTCTTCAATGGGAATAATCCCTGTAATCTTGAAAAAAGCCGCCTGTAAAATCGTATTGGTCCTGCTTCCTAACCCCAACTCCTCCGCAATAGCCGTAGAGTCAATGGTATACAAATGAATCTTCTTCTGTGCCGCCGCCCTTTTAAAAGAAACCGTCAGATGCTTCTCCAGCTCTTCCCCCTTCCAGTCACAGGCAATCAGCACATTGGCCCCCTCTTTCGCATCCGCCAAAATGTCATACCGGTCCAGATAAGATTTGTTATGGCACGCAATAAAGTCCCCATGGTTCACCAAATAGGTAGAGCGGATAGGCTGTTTCCCAAACCGCAGATGAGAACGGGTCACCCCGCCGGATTTCTTTCCGTCATACTCAAAATAAGCCTGCACATTTAAGTCCGTATGGTCTCCGATGATTTTGATGGTATTTTTGTTGGCCCCAACCGTACCATCAGACCCCAAGCCCCAGAACTTGCAGCTGATGGTTCCCTCCGGAACCGTATTTACTTCCTCCCCAACCTCCAGCGACAGATGGGTCACATCATCACAGATGCCAATGGTATAGTGATTCCTCGGATTCTCCGCCCTCATATTTTCATACTGTGCAATAACCTGGGCCGGAGTATAATCCTTGCTTGCCAGGCCATACCGGCACGCCAGCACCTGAATATCCCTGCCCGACTCCAGAATCACGGAACATACGTCCTCATACAGCGGCTCCCCTACGGCTCCCGGCTCCTTCGTCCTGTCATTTACCGTTATAACCTTCACCGTCTCCGGCAGCTGCTCTAAGAAATATTTTGCAGAGAACGGACGGTACAGATGCACATCGATGTATCCCACCTTCTCCCCTTTTGCCAGAAGATAATCCACGGTCTCACGAACACAGCCGCTGGAAGAACCCATAACCACAATCACTTCCCTGGCATCGGGCGCGCCATAGTAATTGAACGGCTTGTAATCCCGCCCTGTGAGAGCATTGATTTTATCCATATACTCCACCACGATTTCCGGCAGCGCATCATAATAGGAATTGCATGCCTCCCGGCTCTGGAAATAAGTATCGGAATACTGCCCGGTGGTCCGCAGAACCGGGTGCTCCGGATTCAACGCATTGGCCCGGAATTTTTCCAGCTCCTCATAATCCACCAGGTTTTTCAGGTCTTCATAATCCAGGCAATCCACTTTCTGTATCTCATGGGATGTACGGAAACCGTCAAAGAAATGTAAGAACGGCACATGGCCTTTAATCGCTGCAAGATGGGAAACCGCCCCCAGATCCATGGCATCCTGCACGCTGGAAGATGCCATCATGGCGAATCCTGTCTGACGGCATGCCATCACATCCGACTGCTCGGCAGAGATGGAAATGGCATGGGTCGCCACATTTCTGGAAGCCACATGAATAACTCCCGGCTTCACCTGTCCGGCAATCCGGTACATGGTTGGAATCATCAGCATAAGTCCCTGGGATGCCGTATAGGAAGATGCCAGAACCCCTCCGTCCAGCGCTCCATGCATGGCCGATACGGCTCCGCACTCAGACTGCATCTCCACCAGCTTTACCTGCTGTCCGAAAATATTCTTCATACCGCTTGCCGACCACTTATCTACCAGTTCCGCCATAGGTGACGACGGGGTAATGGGATAGATGGCCGCTACTTCCGTAAATGCATAGGAGGCATATGCGGCAGCCTCATTGCCGTCCATTGCTCTTCTTACTGCTTTGCTCATAATGCTTTCCGCCTTTCTGATTTTTTATATTTCCTCTTCCCCAAGGAAATATTTGCTGTAATATTGGTATAACGTTTTAGTATAACGTTTTATCTCTTGTCTAGAATCATAGTATAACGTTTTACTTTTGTCAATGAATTTTTTAACATCCGTTTTTTTTCGTCATCTTATCCATTTTTTCCTGAAATTTTTGTGCATTTTTTTAGATAAAAAACCGGCAGAAGCAATTTCCTCAACTGCTTCTGCCGGTTACCGTCTACTGGCAATGTCATTAACTTCTACTGTCTCCTTACTTGACAAAATAGAGCATTGCTACTTATTATTAATATATTGTTTAGTAAAACAAGTACAACGTTATAGTTATTAAATAAATCCTTATCGCATAATACATTTCACATGGAGGAATTTGCATGGCTACGATTAAAGATGTTGCAAAGTTGGCTAATGTATCTGTTACAACCGTTTCTATTATTATTAACGGAAAATCCGAGGAACGAAAAATCTCTTCTGCTACCCAGGAAAAAGTTTTTGATGCAATGAAGCAGTTAGGCTATCAACCGAATTTAATTGCAAGAAGGCTCCGTTCTCAAGACTGCAGGCGGCCCGTTATCGCTTTTTTTTGGCCTGTTGACTACCGCACTCCTATCCTGGCCTCCTTTTTAAATTCGCTTCAACTGGAGGCCAAAAAAATAGGCTTTGACTGCGAACTTGTCATTCAAACATACGAAAATGATAAGTTAGAACAATATGACAGTTCCATTTTAAAAAACGGATACAATGGGATTATTGTTGGAGCCTGTTCCCAGAAGGATCTAACTTATCTGGAAAATCTTTCACCTAAGGTACCTTTAATCTTAATAAACCGGGAATCCCAATCCTTCTCTACCGTATGCACGGACCAAAAAGAAATCGGTTTTCTTGCCGCCCGTCAGTTCAGGCTGCGCGGTTACACGGAAGCCGTCGTATTTTCCACTTATCATTCCTATGTTGCCACAGGCTTGCGTACACAAGCTTTCCTGTACGCCTGCTCGCAGCTGGGCATCAATGTAACTTCCGAACATATTTTACGGGGCCCAAGTACGATTGAAGGCGGATTTCACATTGCTGAACAATACTGCCAGCTGGATTCCCCGCCAAAAATCATTTTCTGCGATTCTGATACCATGGCCATCGGGGCTTTAAATGCTTTCCATAAACACAGGATTAATATTCCTGATGACGTTGAAATTCTGACCATTGCCATGCTGGAACCTGAAAATACGAAATATTCCGTCCCTTCCTTAAGCGTCATTGAAATGCCCAACCA
>CAYWRB010000242.1:0-4871 GCA_964460025.1 uncultured Hungatella sp. | reverse complement strand
GTACCTGCGGCCTGGTAGGCCCCATTGGAATCTATACCGCTATGGGGGGAGGAATGGCTATGTGGCTTGGAATCCTTCTGGTATGTTTCATCCTTCCGGCCATCCTGACCTGGCTCTTTGGTAAACTGTTTCGCAGCATAAATTGGATCAAAGAGGGAGATCTGAAATTGGATCTGTAGGCTCCCCCAATTTCCTGCATGAGCAAAGCCTTCCCCGTCATATAATGGAAACAACTCTTTTCCCATAGAGGATTGTTTATGCTCTCTCTCTCCGATCTTTTTAAAGGTGTTCTGGTTGGAGTCGCCAACGTGCTGCCGGGAGTAAGCGGCAGCGCGCTGGCGGTCTCCATGGGCATCTACGGCCCTATTATCCATGCCATGACCACCTTTCCAAAACATCCGAAAAAAAGCCTTCAGACACTGCTCCCCTATATCATAGGAGCTTTTTGCGGTGTCGTCGGCCTTTCCTTTACCATTGAATATCTGTTTTCCCACTATCCCTTACATACCAGCCTTGTGTTTATGGGGCTGATCCTGGGAGGAATTCCTTCTATCTTTTCACGGGCTGTCAAAAAAGGACATACCGTCCTCTGTGTCACCGTATGCCTGGTTACTTTTTTTCTTGTCACTCTCCTGTCCATGACAGACCCTTCCGGTTCTGAACCGGTGGTCCTGTCCGCTTCCCTCTCTTGCGGTCTCAAATTGTTCCCTCTGGGGCTTATGGGAGCGGCCACTATGATCATTCCAGGCATAAGCGGTTCCATGATTCTGATGATGCTTGGGTATTATAAACCCCTTCTGTCGTCAGTCAACCATTTTCTGCGGAGTGTAGCGATGTTTGAACTATCCTCCGCTTGGGCGGATTTTCTGATTCTTCTGCCTTTTGGCTTGGGAATCCTTATAGGGCTTTTCCTCTGCGCCAAGATCATCGATTCCCTACTAAACCGCTTTGGCCCCATTGCCTACTGTGGAATCCTGGGACTGGTACTGTCCTCTCCCATTGTCATCCTCACAGGAATACCGCAGGAAACGCTTACGCCGTCCAATATTTTCAGCGGAGTTGTTCTTTTCTCCGCCTGCCTGGTGTTCACCTGCTGGTATTCCGGAAAAGAGGAGGGACACTGACGGTAAACACGCCTAAGTGCCTGTTTCCGGCACTTTGTATGCATCCGGGGGCACGGCAAATCCCCTCCTTCATGATGGCGTCTTAGCGGGACATGGAAGTTACCGTGCCCCGTCTTTTGGAGTATTGGAGGGAATCTGTGCCAAAAGGATGGCACAGAATACCAGCACACAGCCAAACAGTTCCTTAACAGACAGCTTCTGTCCCAAAATCACCCACCCCGCCAAAAGAGAAAATGCGGATTCAAGACTTAAAATCAGCGCCGCAACCGTGGGATCCGTATTCTTCTGTCCCACCACCTGAAGAGTATAGGCTACGCCGCAGGACATGATTCCTGCATAGCCGATAGGCATCCACGCTTTAAAAATCGAAGACAGGGACGGCTGTTCCGTAAAAATCGTAACTGCAAGGGCCAGAAAACCTGCCGTAAAAAACTGGACACAGGAAATAAAAACCCCGTCTGCCTTAGGTGAAAAATAATCGATAATCAAAATGTGGAAGGAAAAAGCAATGGCTCCAAGAAACAGATAGATATCTCCCTTTCCTATGCGGAGTCCTTCTGTCATACACAGCAAATACATACCCACGGTAGCGATCAGCACACTGAGCCACACCGTCCACCTGGCCTTTTTCTTCATGAAAATACCTAAGACCGGCACAATTACGATGTAAAGAGCCGTGATAAAGCCTGCCTTCCCCACGGTTGTGTGCATAATCCCCAGCTGCTGCAGAGAACTGCCTGCAAACAGAGCGGTTCCGCAGCAGATACCTCCCAGGATCCCCGTCTTTCCTTGGTCTTTCAAGGGATGTCCCTTTCCCAACAATACCACACAAGGAATCAATACGGCTCCTCCCAGCAGAAAACGGGCCGCATTAAAGGTAAAGGGCCCCACATACTCCATTCCCACACTCTGGGCCACAAAAGCCACGCCCCAGATAAATGCGGCCAGTCCCAGCATCGTATTACTGTATATCCTTCTTCTGTCCATATCCTTTTCTTTTCTCCTGTTTTATCCTTGTAGTCCTGTGGCAAAATCCGTTTATTCATCGACCATAAAATCATAAATTCCGGTACTGTACTCCTCTGTCCCATCCGGATAAATCCATATGGCCTCTACCCCGTCCAAACCTTCAATAAACTGCTTTCCCTTTTCCGGCTCCATATTAAATACCGCCGTAGACAGGCAGTCTGCCAGACCGGAATCCTGGCACACAATGGACACGGATGCATACATATCCCATGGCATCAGAAGCTCCGGGTTGATAATATGATGGTACTTCTTTCCGTCTACGGTGTAAAATCTCTGGTACGTTCCGCTGGTAACCAGTGACATACCGTCAACCCCCAAGGTATGGAGGTATGTCTGGCTGTCTGACAAATCCGGATTCTGAATTCCTATTTTCCACCTTTCTCCCCCAGGCTTTGTACCGATTGCTTTTACGTTGCCGCCTACATTCAGCATCCCGTTTGCAAGTCCGTCTGCCTCCAATTTTCTGCCGGCCATCTCAACAGCATATCCTTTTCCCACTGACCCTACATCCAGGCTCATCTGGGGATCCTCCAGATATACGGTGGAATTTTCTCTGTCTATTTTCACCTTCCCTATATCCATGTGTTGGGCCGCCTCTTTCAGTTCCTCCTCCGATGGAATCCGGGCATTATCAGGGTCAATGTTTCCCGCCTCCCGGCACTCATGCCACAGGGAAAGCACCGATCCCATGGCAATGTTGATCCGCCCGTCTGTCAATTCATACATCTCAACGGCCTCTTCCAGCATATCTATAATTTTTTCGTCCACGACAACTGGTTGAATTCCTGCATTATCATTGATGGTTTTTATATTGGCAATCCCCGGATAGTCTTCATATATATCATAAAGCTGATGATAAGTCTCCAACTCATCATAAAATGCATCCGCATAAGCCTGAAAGGTTTCTTCGTCTTTTGTGTAAGCTATGATACTGATAACCGTATCAAACAGTCCAAAAAACTGGGCATCATATCTGGTAAGCATTGGTTCATTTTTTTGTCCGCACCCTGTCAAAATCATGGACGCACCTATGACAAACACAGCTTTTTTCCACAAATCCATCTTTTTCACTCATGATTCCTCTTTCTATTATTCAGATACATTCTGAACCATTTTAGCATAAAAATAAAATGTTGCAAGCAAAATTTGCTCCAATAAGTTTCAACAGTTTAATAAGTAATAACATCATATTTTTCAAGTATATTTCATAAACTTTCTTAACATTCTCTAAAGCCCCTTGCCCTATTCTTTCGGTTGTGCTATAATCCGAAAAAGTTACCAAAGGTTTTGATTGATTTTTAATTTCAGAGGTGTTTTATGAAGCAATTGCTGCAGCGGTATAAACACGCATGGATTCTTCTCTATGGTTTTATTTATCTTCCATGGTTTTTATACCTTGAGAGAACCGTTACGCGAGACTACTATGTACTCCATACCAAATTAGATGATTTGATTCCATTCAGTGAATACTTCATTGTTCCGTATTTCCTGTGGTTTTTATATGTAAGCGCTGCTATCCTCTTCTTCTTTTTTAAAGACCGTCAGGATTATTACCGCCTATGCATATATCTTTTTACCGGTATGACTTTGAGCCTGATCGTCTGCACCATCTTCCATAATGGCACGGACCTTCGGCCTGTGGTAGACCCTGAGAAAAATATTTTTTCATGGTTGGTATGGAAGCTCCATCAGGCTGATACCTCCACCAATATTTTCCCCAGTGTCCACGCATTTAATTCCATTGTGGTCCATGTGTCTATTGTAAAAAGCGAACATTTTAAGAATCACCGTTTGGTCCGCATGGGTTCCCTGATATTGGCCGTATCTATCTGTATGTCTACCGTGGTGTTGAAGCAGCACTCTGTTGTAGACGTCATGGGAAGCGTCCTGATGGCTTATGGTTTGTATCCTGTGGTTTACGGGCATTCCTATGTGGGAGAACAGCGCAGTGCCCATTCCAGAAGGATTTTTACCTTGAGACGAAGTGCTTAAGATAGGGGACATATGATTTTGGACATAAGATTTCCCGGCCATTCAATCCATTGAATGGCCGGGATCTTTTTCTACTCTGCTCTTTCAAATCCCACGCTCTTTAAGAATCTCTCAAATGCTTCTCTTCCCTCTTTGGTACACTTGTAGACTCCTGCGTCCTCCAACACCTTCTCAAATACCAGGCCTACTTCTCTCTTTAAAATATCCTGCACATTTTCCGGTGTAACTTTGTCATATTTAGGGAGGAACTCTTCTACCCAGTCCTTGTGTTTGGCAATGATTTCGTTAGAACCGATCTCTTTTCCTTCCGTAATATATTCTCCCAGAAAAGCAAGCTCCTCTTTCAGCCTGGAAGGCAGCACAGCCAGACCCATCACCTCGATCAGACCGATATTTTCCTTCTTAATATGATGCAGCTCCTGGTGAGGATGGTATACACCCAGAGGGAATTCTTCTGTGGTAATATTATTTCTGAGAACCAGATCCAACTCAAAAAATTCCCCGTTCTTCCTGGCAATGGGCGTAATGGTATTGTGAGGTTCACCGTCTGTCTCCGCAAAGATAAAGGCCTCTTTGTCCGTATACCCTCTCCATGCGTCCAGCACTTCTGTCCCCAGCTCCACCAGCCTGTCCGAATCTTTTCCTCTCAACCGCAGCACGGACATGGGCCAGTACACAATTCCCGCCTCCACGTCTTCAAAGCCTCTCTTCACAAATCTTTGCTCC